>VGEJ01000016.1 GCA_016869335.1 Alphaproteobacteria bacterium
GTCGACATAGGAGAACAGCGCTCCGGACCGTTCGTCGTTTCCACGCATCCCCGCCTCCCCGCTTCGCCAGCGCAGAGAATCACAACCCACCTCCCGCCGCGAGCGGGTTTTTCAGCAGCCTGCTAGCGGTCAACCGAGTCCGGCGGTTGCGACCCTCCCCGAACCCGACGCGGAAACAACGCCACCGGGCGGTTCGCGGCGCGGACCTGCCGTGGTAGCGTCCGCCCACGGGTATTACCGAGGAGGAACCGATGGCCAAGAAGCTCACCCACATCAACCCGACCAGCGGCATCGCGCCGGTCCTCGACTACGGCCTCAGCCACGCCGTCATGGCCGAGGGCGGCCGCGTGGTGTGGATCTCCGGCCAGATCGCCTGGGACGAGAAGGGCAACACGATCGGCAAGGACCTGCGCACGCAGGTGGCGCAGGCGCACGAGAACATCCGGCGCATCCTCGCCTCGGTCGGCGGCAAGCCGGCGGACGTCGTGCGGATGACGACGTATGTCGTCAACTACAGGCCCGAGGACGGTGAGGTCATCGTCGAGGCCAACAAGAAGTTCTTCCACGGCGTCGGGCCAGCAGCCCAGACCCTGCTCGGCATCCAGTCGCTCTATGCGCCCGACATCCGGGTCGAGGTGGAGTGCACCGCGGTTCTCGACTGAGTTGATGAGGTGCTATCCCCTTCTGCGGCGGGAAGGGGATGGCACCGATATGAGCCGCGCGCGGGGCGGGCGGCGGCCCGTTCACGAGCTTATCACTTGCTTTGGGCCGGCCGCCGCGCCAAACCTTGGCTGTGGACGTGTCCTACCCGCTCGCCGCCGGCGCCGGGGCACTGAGTTTCTTGTCGCCCTGCGTCCTACCGCTGGTCCCGGCGTTTCTATGCTTCGTCGCCGGCACGGGGCTCGATGAGCTTGCGCACGAGGACGCATCCCCGCGCCGCGCTCGGACACGCTTCGTGCCGCCGGCGATCGCCTTCGTGCTGGGCTTCTCCGTCGTGTTCATCGCGCTTGGCGCCACCGCCTCGGCGATCCACGCGCTGCTCCTCGACAACCTCGGGGCAATCAGCAAGGTCGCCGGTGTCGTCATCGTGGTGCTGGGTCTGCACTACGCCGGCGTGTTCCGCATCGGTTTCCTCAACCGGGATGCCCGCTTCCAGCTCCAGAGGTTGCCGGGCGGCGTCTCGGGCGCGTTCCTCGTCGGGCTCGCCTTCGCCTTCGGCTGGACGCCGTGCATCGGTCCGATCCTCGCCACCATCCTGGCGGTTGCCGCGAGCGAGCAGTCGACCGCGTTCGGCACCTCGCTGCTCGCCACCTACGCGCTCGGCCTGGGTCTGCCGTTCATCGCCGCGGCGCTCGCACTCGGGCCGTTCATGCGCTTCCTCAAGCGCTTTCGCGGCCACGTGCGGAAGGTCGAAATCGCCGCCGGCACGCTGCTCGTTGTGACCGGGGTGATGATCTTCACCGACCGGCTGGCCGAGATCAGCTACCTTCTGCTCGATCTGTTTCCCGCTCTCGCGGCGATCGGCTAGGGTCCGGCGCCGCGGGCTGCCCTTGCTAGACAGCGCGCGCCGCCGCGGCGTATCGTCGTCGTGGAGGGCAGGACGTGAACATCGGGCAGTTCCTGGTCAAGGCCGCGCGGACGAGCCCGAATCGTCCCGCCATCGCCATCGGCACGCGCGTCGTCTGCGACTATCGGGGCCTCGCGGCCCGCGCGCACGCGATCGCCTCGTCCTTGCAGGGCAAGTTGGCGCTGAGACCCGGCGAGCGGGTCGGCTTGGCGATGGTCAACTGTCCCGAGTACCTAGAGATCCAGTACGCGATATGGTTGGCCGGCTTGATTGCCGTCCCCATCAATGCGGGACTGCATCAGCGCGAGTTCCATTACATCCTTGGTCATTCCGGTGCCCGGGTGTGTTTCACCACGCCCAATCTGTTCGATACCGTGAAGGCCCTCGAAGGCGACCCGCCGACGCTCGAGCGCGTGATCGGCATCCACGAGCCGGGTTACGCGGCCCTCGGTGCGGGCGGCGGCTCGTTCTCCCCGGTCGAGGTGGCACCGAGCGATGCCGCTTGGCTGTTCTACACAAGCGGCACCACCGGCCGACCCAAGGGCGCGATGCTCAGCCACCGCGTGCTCCTGACGATGACCCTGAGCTATTACGCCGACATCGAGGCGGTGCACCCTGGAGAGGCAGTCATCCACGCCGCCCCGCTCTCCCACGGCTCCGGCCTCTACGGCCTGCCCTTCGTCGCCAAGGCCGGGGTCAGCGTCATTCCGGAGAGCGGCCGGTTCGACCCCGAAGAGATGTTGACACTGATAGCGGCCTGGCCCGATACGAGCTTCTTTGCGGTGCCAACGATGGTGGCTCGGCTGGTCAACAGCGAGGCTGCGGGCGGTGCCGATACCCGAAACCTGCGGACCATCGTCTATGGCGGCGCGCCGATGTACGTTGCGGACCTCGAGCGCTCGCTCGGCCTGCTCGGCCCGAAGCTCGTCCAGATTTACGGGCAGGGCGAGACGCCGATGACCGCCACGGCACTCTCCAAGCGCCATCATGCCGACACCGCCGCGCCGCGCTATCTCGAACACCTGCGTTCAGCCGGCGTTACCCGCACCGACTGCGAGGTGCGCGTGGTCGATGCCGAAGATCGGGCGCTCGGCACGGAGGCGATCGGCGAGATCGTGGTGCGCGGCGATGTGGTCATGTCGGGTTACTGGCAGGACCCCGAGGCGTCGGCCCGCGCGCTGCGCGGCGGCTGGTTGCACACGGGCGATCTCGGCTCGTTCGACGATGAGGGGTTCCTGACCATCCGCGACCGCGCCAAGGACATGGTGATCAGCGGCGGCAGCAACATCTACCCGCGCGAGATCGAGGAGGTGTTGTTGCGCCACCCGGGCGTGCTCGAGTGCTCCGTGCTCGGCCGGCCGCATCGCGACTGGGGCGAGGAAGTGGTGGCATTCGTGGTGCCGCGGACACCCGGCGCGGTAGTCGAGGCCGAGCTCGACCGCCTGTGTCTCGACAACGTCGCGCGCTTCAAACGACCGCGCTCCTACTTCTTCGTCAATCGGCTGCCGAAAAGCAACTACGGTAAGATTCTCAAGACGGAGCTGCGCGAGCAGCTCAGGGCGATGGCTGAGCGATCGGCGTAGCACGGCCGGACAGGGGCGGGAATGTGGCGGATCGGCTGAAGGACAAGGTTGCGCTGGTGCTCGGCGCCGGCTCGGTGGGACCGGGCTGGGGCAATGGCAAGGCGACCGCCGTGCTGTTTGCGCGCGAGGGCGCCAGGGTCGTGGCGGCGGACATCAACCCGGCCGCCGCGGCCGAGACGCAGGGGCTGATCGAAGCCGAGGGCGGCGTCTGCGCGACCGCCACGGGCGATGTGTCGCGCTCGGCCGACGTCCAAGCGCTGGTGCAGCGCGCGCTCGACACCTTCGGCCGCATCGATGTCCTGCACAACAACGTCGGGATTCTCACCGTCGGCGGCGCCGTCGAGCTCAGCGAGGACGATTGGGACCGTCAGTTCGCGGTCAACATCAAGAGCATGTTCCTCACCTGCAAGTTCGCCTTGCCGCACATGGAGCGGCAGGGATCGGGCTCGATCATCAACATCTCCTCGACCGCAGCGGTGCGCTGGTACGGCGTCTCCTACATCGCCTACGCGGCGAGCAAAGCGGCGGTCGGCGGCATCACGCGGACCGTGGCACTGCAATACGCGGCCAAGGGCATCCGCTGCAATTCCATACTTCCCGGTCTGATGAACACGCCGCTGGTGCATGCCTCCCTCGCCAGGGCGTACGCCGGCGGCGACATCGACGAGATGGTGCGGATCCGCGACCGGCAGAGCCCGACCGGCAAGATGGGCACGGCATGGGACGTGGCCTACGCCGCGCTCTACCTTGCCTCGGACGAGTCGCGCTATGTCAACGGCGTTGAGCTGCTCGTGGACGGCGGCTTCACCGTCAAGGCCGGCTAACCGATCGGGATGGCGCCGAACCCGACGCAAGAGATCGACGATCCCAACCAGCTCGTCCGCGCGCTGGGCGATGGCGCCATGGGCCGGTTCGATCTCGACGCCGCAACCCAGATCGCGACCGAGATCGACATCGTCAACAAGTGTTCTCCCACCGGCTGCGTCGCCGCGACGTCGACGAGATCCTCAAGGCGCTCTCGGCCACCAACCGCGAGGAGATGCTGTCGAAAGTGGGTGAGGTCCTGCGGCGGATCTCGGCCCTCCTTGATGTCCACCACAAGGTCTCGGATACGCTCTCGCTCGATGTCATGCTGGCGCGGCTCATCGAGATCATCGCCGATGCGCTCGATGCCGAGCGCGGCACGCTGTTCCTCCTCGACCCGTCGACCAAGGAGCTCTATTCGCGGGTCGCGATCGGCGATCTGGTGCGCGAGATCCGCATCCCATCCGATTCCGGGATCGCCGGTGCCGTGTTCTCGGGCGGCCAGCCGATCATCATCCACGACGCCTACTCCGATCCACGGTTCAATCCAGAGGTCGATCAACAAACCGGCTCCCGCACAAGGTCGATCCTGTGCGCACCGCTGATCGACCGTTTCGGCCGCCGCCTCGGCGTCAGCCAGGTGCTCAACAAGCGGCGGGGCCGCTTCGTGCAGGAAGACTCGGGCCTCCTGCAGGCGATCACGGCGCAGGCCGCGGGCGCGATCGAGAAGGCGCAGCTCCACGAGCGCGTCGAGAAGGCGCGGCGCGAGGAAGCGCAGATGATCGAGGTCACCGGCGCTATCTCGACCGAGCTGCAACTCGATCCGCTGCTGCGCAAGATCATGGCGGTGACGACCGAGATCCTCGATGCCGACCGCTCCACGCTGCTCTTGTTCGATGAAGCGACCGATGAGCTGTGGTCGCGCGTCGCCGAGGGCGAGGGGATCAAGGAGATCCGGTTTCCGGCATGGGCCGGCATCGCCGGCTCGTGCTTCAAGGGGCGCAAACCGGTCAACATCCCCGATGCCTACGCGGACCCGCGCTTCAACCCCGAGGTCGACCGCCGCACCGGCTATCGCACCCGCAACATCCTGTGCATGCCCTTGCTCAACAAGTCGGGGGCGGCGATCGGCGTTACTCAGGTCCTCAACAAGCGCGGCGGCCCGTTCGAGGACGCCGACGAGGCGCGGCTGCGCGCCTTCTCGTCACAGGCGGTGATCGCAATCGAGGACGCTCGGCTGTTCGAGGACGTGCTGAATGCCCGCAACTACAGCGAGAGCATTCTCAAGAGTCTGTCGAACGGCGTCGTCACTCTCAGCGCCTCGCGCGGCGTGATCAAGGTGAACCCGGCGGCGCAGAAGATCCTGCGCGTCGCCCTACCGGACGTCGTCGACAAACCGGTGAGCATGCTGTTCGCCGACGAGAACGCCTGGGTTCTGGCCAGTATCGCCAAGGTGGCGGAAACCGGCGCCGTTGATATCGCGATGGACACCGGGATCAGGTTCGGGCGCGAGGAAGTGGCGGTCAACCTGACGACGGTGCCGCTCATCGACATCAGGGAGTAGCGCATCGGATTCATGCTGGTGTTCAAGGACATCACGAGCGAGAAGCGCATCAAGGGCACCATGGCGAGCTACATGTCGAAGGATGTCGTCGATCAGTTCTGGCCGGCGGCGAGTCGATCCTCGGCGGCACGACCCATGAGGTGTCGATCCTGTTTTCCGACATTCGCCGCTTCACCAACATCGCCGAGAAGATTGGCGCGCGCGAAACCGTATCGATGCTCAACGAATACTTTCTGGAGATGGTCGAGATCATCTTCGCGCACCATGGCATCCTGGACAGGTACATCGGTGACGCGATCATGTCGGTGTTTGGCACACCCTTGGTGCGGCCCGACGATGCCGACAACGCCGTGACCGTCGCCAACGGCATGATGGCGGCGCTGGCCCGGCTGAACCAGAAGCGCCAGGAGAGCAACCAAGAGCCGGTCGTAGTAGGCATCGGCATCAACACCGGCGAAGTGGTCGCGGGCAACATAGGCTCACCGCGCTGCATGGACTACACGGTCATCGGGGACGGCGTGAACCTGGCGGCGCGGCTCGAGGGGGCGACCAAATTCTACAGTACCAGCATTCTGCTGAGCGAGTTCACCGCGCGGCGGCTCACCCGCCCCCACCGCCTGCGCGAGATCGACCTGATCCGGGTCAAGGGCAAGGACCAGCCGGTGGCGATCTACGACTCGCTCGACTACCATACGCCGGAGACGTTCCCACACCTCGACAAGGCGTTGGAGACGTTTGCGAAGGGCCTCGTCGCCTATCGGCGCCGTGACTGGCTCGCCTCCGTCCGCGCATTCGCCGCGGCGCTGGAGCTCAATCCCAACGACGGCCCGACTCAGCTCTATCTCGAGCGTAGCCTGCATTACCGCCAGGCGCCGCCGAGCGAGGGCTGGGACGGGGTGTGGATGTTGACCGAAAAGTAGGTGCGCCCGGCCGCCTGGTAGTACGTCGCGGCAGCGGACGAGCTGTGTTAGGCTGGTGCCGGCGTCCGCGCGCGCAGAATCAGGGGAGTTGGATGAGCCAAACCGCGAGCCTAGGCCTCGGCCCGAACGATCTCGAATCCTACTGGATGCCGTTCACGGCCAACCGCCAGTTCAAGTCGCGGCCGCGACTCATCGTCGCCGCGAAGGACATGCACCTGACCACGGCGGACGGCCGCAAGATCATCGACGGCAGCGCCGGGATGTGGTGTGTCAACGCCGGCCACTGCCGCGAGACGATCGTCAGGGCGGTGCAGGAGCAGGTGGCGCGGATGGACTATTCCGCACCGTTCCAGGGCGGCCACCCCGGACAGTTCGAGGTCGGGGCTCGACTGGCCCTGATGGCGCCAAGCAAGCTCAATCACCTCCTGTTCGCCTGCTCGGGCTCGGAAGCGGTTGACACGGCGCTCAAGGTGGCCATCGCCTACCACCGGCTGCGCGGCGAGGGAACCCGCACGCGCCTGATCGGCCGCGAGCGGGGCTACCACGGCGTCGGGTTCGGCGGCACCTCGGTCGGCGGCATGGTGAACAACCGCAAGTTCTTCGGACCGTTGCTGAACGGCGTCGATCACTTGCCGCACACCTATGACCGTTCGAAGATGGCGTTCAGCCGCGGCCAGCCGGAGTGGGGCGGGCACCTCGCGGACGCCCTCGAAGGGTTAGTCCAGCTGCACGACGCCTCGACGATCGCGGCCGTGATCGTGGAGCCGATGGCGGGCTCGACCGGCGTGCTCGTGCCGCCGAAGGGCTATCTCGAGCGCCTGCGGGAGCTGTGCACCACACACGGCATCCTGTTGATCTTTGACGAGGTCATCACCGGCTTCGGGCGGCTCGGCGCGGGCTTCGCGGCGGAGCGCTTCGGCGTGGTGCCGGACATGATGACGGTGGCCAAAGGCCTGACCAATGCCACGGTGCCGATGAGCGCGGTGTTCGTGCGCAACGACATCTACGAGACCTTCCTCGCCGCCGCCCCGGAGAACGCCATCGACCTATTTCACGGCTACACCTACTCGGGCCACCCGCTGGCGACCGCGGCGGCCAAGGCGACCCTCGACCTCTATCAGGAGGAGAGGCTGTTCGAGCGCGCCAGGGAACTCGAGCCTTATTGGGAGAACGCTATCCACGGCCTTCGCGACTGCCGCCACGTCGTCGATATCCGCAACATTGGCCTGGTCGGCGCGATCGAGCTCGAGCCGCGCCCAGGCAAGCCGACGGCCCGCGCCTTCGATGTCTTCCTCAAGGGCTTCGACCGCGGGCTCACGTTCCGGATCACCGGCGATACCGTCGCGCTGTCGCCGCCCCTGATCATCACGCGGAGCCAGATCGATGAGATCTTCGGCATCCTGCGCGAGGTCATCAACACGGTAGACTGACGCGCCGGTCGGCGCGTCGGCGCGGGAGGATGGTGGGGAATGGCCCCGGGCCGTTCCCCTTCGGCATTCAGGAGAAGATCATGCGGATCGGAGTGCCCAAGGAGATCAAGGTTCACGAGTATCGCGTCGGCATGACGCCGGCGAGCGTTCGTGAGGCCGTGGCCCGCGGCCACACGGTGCTGGTACAGTCGGGCGCGGGCGCGGCAATCGGTCTCGAGGACACGCATTACGCCAATGCCGGGGCGCGCGTCTCCGCCGCGGCGGCCGAGATCTTCGGCTCCGCCGACCTGATCGTGAAGGTGAAGGAACCACAACCCGGCGAATGGCGCCAGTTGCGCGAAGGCCAGGTGCTGTTCACCTATCTCCACCTCGCGCCGGACCCGGCCCAGGCCAAGGGCCTGCAGGAGTCCGAGTGTACCGCGATCGCCTACGAGACGGTCACCGATGCGCGCGGCGGCCTCCCACTGCTCGCGCCGATGAGCGACGTCGCCGGCCGAATGTCGATCCAGGTCGGTGCCCATTGCCTCGAACTCGGCCAGGGCGGGCGGGGCATGCTGCTCGGCGGCGTGCCGGGCGTGGCGCCTGCGCGCGTCGTCGTGCTGGGCGGTGGCATCGTCGGCTCCAACGCGGCGCGCATGTCGGTCGGGCTCGGTGCCCACACCACGGTGGTCGACATCTCGCTTGGCAAGCTCTACGAGCTCGATGCGCTCTACGGCCCGGCGATGAACACGCTGGCGGCGACGGCCGAGGCGATCGAAGAGCAGGTGCTGGCCGCCGATCTCGTGATCGGCGCGGTGCTGGTAACCGGGGCGGCGGCGCCCAAGCTGGTCACCCGGCGCATGGTCGAGCAGATGAAGCGCGGCTCGGTATTGGTGGATGTCGCCATCGATCAGGGCGGCTGCTTCGAGACCAGTCGGCCCACCAGCCATGCCGAGCCGACCTACGTCGTCGACAGCGTCATCCACTATTGCGTCACCAACATGCCTGGTGCCGTGGCGCGGACATCGACGTTCGCGCTCAACAACGCCACCCTGCCGTTCATTCTCAAGCTCGCGGACAAGGGCTATCGGCGGGCACTGGAGGACGACCCGCACCTGTGCGCGGGTCTCAACGTGCATCACGGCCAGATCACCCACGAGGCGGTCGCCAGAGATCTCGGCTTGCCGTTTCGCGCGCCCCTTGAGGCCCTCGCGCACTAGTTGTGGGCACGCCCGCCGGGTAGGGGAGCCATCTGCCAGTTGTGGACTATTGCGCTACGGTAACAACATCTAGTAGGTTCTTCATTCAAGGCCCTAGGCCCTTGAAGAGGAGGTTGCACGGTGGAAGGGACGTGGACGCCGGAGCGCATCACCGTACTCGGCGAACTGTGGGCGGCGGGCGTGCCGACCGCCGAGATCGGCCGCCAGCTTGGCCTGACCAAGAACGCCGTGGTGGGCAGGGTGCACCGCATGGGGCTTCCGGCGCGGCGCGCGAGTGCCCATCGCGGTAAGCGCCACCTCGGGCCGACCTGCCTGTGGCCCATCGGCGACCCGGCCGATGCCGACTTCCGCTTTTGCGGCGAGCCGGCGCAGGCAGCGCGCCCCTATTGCGCCGAGCACTGCGCGCTGGCCTACGTCAACCGCGGAGACGGTGGAACGAAGGAGATTCGCGCACCGGTGGCGGCCGCGGTGCCCACGCCGGCCGAGCTCTAACCCTACCTAGGGCGGCGCCTACTAAGCGCCGTCGATCAGCCCATCGATGGCCGGCTCGACGTCGAGCGAGCCGCGGTAGATCATGCTGAACGCCACGTAGGCGACGATCACCACGCCGATGTAGGCGAGCCAGCGGTAGCGGCCGATCAGGCCGGCAATAAAGCCCGAGGCCGCTCCCATCAGGGCGACCGACAGGACCAACCCCACGATCAGTACCCACACGTGGTCGCGCGCCGCGCCGGCCACCGCGAGGACGTTGTCGAGCGACATGGAGATGTCGGCGATGACGATCTGCCACAGCGCCGCGCGCGTCGAAGCGCGGCCTTGCAGCTTGGTCGGCGGCTCTTCGGGCTCGCGCGCCGGGCCGGCGCGGAGGTCGCGCCACATCCGCCAAGCCACCCAGAGCAGGAGGATGCCCCCCGCCAGGGTCAGTCCGATGATGGTCAGGAGCTGCGTCGCGACCACCGCGAAGACGATGCGGCAAGCCGTCGCTACCACGATGCCGAGCACGATCACGCGGAGCCGATGTTCGACCGGCACGCGCGATGCGGCGAGCCCAACCACGATGGCGTTGTCACCCGCCAGCGTGATGTCGATGAGCACGACGGTGGCCAGCGCCGTCAGCTCCGCCACCAAGTCAGCGTCGAACGGCATCCGCCCTCATCATGTCCGCGGCTGGCGCGCCCAGGCTTACAAAAGGCCCAGCGACTTGAACGATGCCTGCCCACGCCGCCCGACGACGACATGGTCGTGCACGCTGATGCCGAGGCTGCGCGCCGCCTCGACGACTTGCCGCGTGATCTCGATATCGGAGCGGCTGGGGGTCGGATCGCCGCTCGGGTGGTTGTGTACCAGGATAAGCGCCGTCGCGCCGAGGTCGAGCGCGCGTTTGACCACCTCGCGTGGGTAGACCGGGGTGTGATCGACGGTCCCCCGCTGCTGCTGCTCGTCGGCGATCAACGCATTCTTGCGATCGAGGAACAGCACCCGGAAGTGCTCAACGGTGGAGCTCGCCATGCGTGCCTGGCAGTATTCGAGCACGGCCTGCCAGGACGATAGGACATCGCGCGACATGATGCGCGCGCGCAGCAGCTCGAGCGCCGCCGCCTGCACCACCTTGAGCGACGCGATCGTGCTCTCTCCCACGCCCGCGACGGCGCGCAGCCGCTCCGGCTCGGCGCTGATCACCTCGGCAAAGCTGCCGAAGGTCTGTATCAGCAGCTTGGCGAGCGGCTTGAGGTCACCGCGCGGGCGCCCGCCGAACAGAACCAACTCAAGCAACTCGTAGTCGGCGAGCCCATCGGTCCCCGCCTTCAGGAAGCGCGCGCGCAGGCGCTCGCGATGGCCCAGGCAGTGCGGCGCGTCAACCTGCTCGCCCTCGCTCAAGGCCGGCCCGGCCTATGACGCGCGGCCGGCGAGAGCGTAAACACCTCGCAGCCGTCGGCCGTGACCCCGATGGTGTGCTCGAACTGGGCCGATAGCGATCGGTCCTTGGTCACGGCCGTCCAGCCATCGCTGAGGATCTTCACCTGCCAGCGCCCGAGATTGATCATCGGCTCGACCGTGAAGATCATGCCGGGGCGCAGCTCAAGACCCGTGCCCGCGGCGCCGAAATGCATCACGTTTGGCGCGTCGTGGAACACGCGGCCGATGCCATGGCCGCAGAAGTCACGCACCACCGAGCAACGGTGCGCCTCGGCATAGGCCTGGATCCCATGGCCAACATCGCCCAGCCGCGCCCCCGGCCGAACCCGGCCGATACCCCGCATCATCGCCTCGTAGGTGACGTCGATCAGCCGCTGCGCCTTGATCGGAATCGCGCCGACCCCGTAGGTGCGGTTGGTGTCGCCGTGCCAGCCATCGATGACCACCGTGACGTCGATATTGACGATGTCGCCTTCCCGTAACCGCTTCTCGCCGGGGATGCCGTGACACACCACGTGGTTGACCGAGGTGCACACCGACTTGGGGAAGCCGCGGTAGTAAAGTGGCGCCGGCTGCGCGCCCCGCTCGACGATGAAGCGGTGGCAGAGCGCGTCGAGGTGATCGGTCGTGACGCCGGGCCGCACGTGCGCCTCGATGTAGTCGAGCACCTCGGCGGCAAGGCGGCCGGCGCGGCGCATCCCAGCGAACGCCTCGGGCCCGTGGATCTTGACCTCGCCCGTGTTGCGCACGGGGGCATCCGTCTGATCGATGTAACCGGCCATGTCCGATCCGACTCTAGGCTATCCCGATGGCAGCGCGCGCCCCAGCACGATCGCCCGCGGCGAGATGCGGCAGGCATAGCACAGAACCTCGACGCCGCGCGATACGGCGGCGCCCAAGGCCGCCGCGTACGCCGGATCGATGTCGGCGGCGAGCGCGAAACGGACGCAGTCGGTGCGTTGCACCAGGTACAGCATCACCGCGCGCTTGCCCGCATGAGCGGCCTGGGCCAAGACCCCGAGGTGCTTGCGCCCGCGATCGGTCACGGAATCAGGGAACTCGGCCAGGCCGTGGACCCGGCTGAGATGGACATTCTTGACCTCGACATAGCACTCCGGCCGCGCCGCCGCCGTGAGGCGGAAGTCGAGTCGAGACGCGTCACCGACGCGAACCTCGCGCTGGATGTGGTCATAGCCGGCCAGCGCGTCAATGCGCCGCTGCGCCAGCGCCTCGGCGACGATCGTGTTGGGGTTCTGCGCATTGATGCCCACCAAACCGCGGCCCACACGGATCAACTCCCACGTATAGGCGAGGCGCCGCGCCTCGGTGGCGGCGGGTTGCAACCAGATCTCCGAGCCGGGCTCAGCGACGCCGAGCATGGCCCCGGGGTTAGGGCAATGGGCGGTGACTCTCTCGCCGCTCGCCAGCACCGCATCGCACAAGAACCGCTTGTAGCGCCGCGCCAGCGTCGCGCGGACGAGAGGACTGAGGAAACGCACACGGCACCTTAGCGCCCGCCGCGAGCCTGGGGCAACTGCACCCGAGCGTCGCCGTCGTGCGCGCCGCGCGCGCTGTTATTGGTGGCCGCCATGCTATAAAAAGAGGCCGTCCGCGGCAGTGCCATGACCGAGCCCGCGCCCACCGCCAGCGTCATCGTCATCGGCAACGAGATCCTGTCCGGGCGAACCCAGGACACGAACCTCGCCTACCTCGCGGCCGGCCTGGTGGCGCAGGGCATCCGCCTCAGCGAGGCACGCATCGTTCCCGATAGCGAAGCCGCCATCGTCGGCGCGGTGAACGCGTGTCGCGCCCGCGACGACTATGTGTTCACGACCGGCGGGATCGGCCCGACGCACGATGACATCACGGCCGCCGCCATGGCCAAGGCCTTCGGCGTGCCGCTTCGCCTCGATCCGGAGGCGTACCGGCGGCTGCAGGTGCACTACGGTCGTGCCGATATCAACGCGGCACGGTTGCGCATGGCACACGTGCCCGAGGGCGCACGGTTGATCGACAACCCAGTCAGTGCCGCGCCCGGCTTCCAGCTCGGCAACGTCTACGTGCTGGCCGGCGTTCCACGCATCATGCAGGCCATGTTCGATGGCCTCCGCCGCGGCCTTCGCCGCGGCCCCGCGATCTACTCGCGCACGATCACGGCCGATCTCCCGGAGGGCGAGATGGCGGCACCGCTCGCTGCGGTGCAGGAGCGGTTTCCCGAGGTCGAGATCGGCTCCTACCCCTATTTCCGCCAGGGCAGGCTCGGCGCCAGCATCGTGCTGCGCGCCACCGATGCCCAGCGGCTCGCCAGCGCCGCCGAGGCGGTGCGGACGTTCATGCATGCGCTCGGCGGCGCGCCGATCGAGGCGTGATGGTTGCGCTGATCCGCCCCGCGGTCCTTGCCGACGCGGCGCGCCTCGGCAAGGTGCACGTCGAGATCTGGCAGGCGTGCTATCGCGGCATTCTGTCCGGCCCCTACCTCGACTCGCTCTCCGATGTCCGGCACGCCGCGTTCTGGGCGCGCATTCTCGACGATTCGGACCGGGCCGAGGGCGTATTCGTCGCCGAGTCGCAAGCGGAGGGCGTGGTCGGCTTCGCCGACAGCGGCCCCGAGCGGGGTGGCGCGCCGGGCTGGGGCGAGGTGATGGCGCTCTACCTGCTGCCGACCTGGCAGCGCCGGGGGCTCGGCCGCCGGCTGGTGGCGGCGTGCTCGGAGCACCTCCTGCACGGCGGTCACGATGCGCTGGCGATCTGGGCGCTGCGCGACAACCCGGCGCGCCGCTTCTACGAGGCGATCAAGGGCCGCGCTGCCGAGACCCGGCCGACCCGGATCGGCGGCGCGGTGCTGATCGAGCAGTGCTACCGCTGGGCCGACATCACCGTGCCGCTCAACCTCGACTACTGAGCCGGCGCTCCTCGAACTCATCGAGATCGCGCGGCCAGTCCTTGCCGAGGAGGCGCGAGAGCGCGCGGTCGGCCAGCAGCTTGCCGCCCGTCTGACAGCGGGCGCAGTAGCTGGTCTCGTTGTCGGCGTAGCGGATGCGCTGCACCGGGCTCGCGCACACCGGACAGGGCTTGCCGTAGCGGCCGTGCACCGCCATCTCGGGGTGGAAGGCGGTAACCTTCGCCGGGAACTGCTCGGCCGCGCTGCGGCTGAGGCGCTCGATGCACTCGCCAAGCACGGCGCGGGTCGCGTCGTGGAGCCGGGTGATCGCGCCCTCGTCGAGCCGGCCGCTGAGCGCCACCGGGGACAGCCCGGAGCGATGCAGGATCTCATCCGAATACGCGTTGCCGATGCCGCTGAACAGATGCGGGTCGGTGAGCGCGCGCTTCAAGGTGTGGTTCTCGCGCCGGAGCGTGGCGGCGAAGCGCGCGCGGTCGCAGGTAAGGACCTCGATCCCGCCCGGATCGTGGGCCCGGAGCGCCGCCTCGCCCCGCACGAGGTGGAGCGCCGCGCGCCGCTTCGTCCCGGCCTCGGTCAGCACCAGCGTGCCGGTCGGGAAATCGAACGCGGCGAGCCCGCGCCGACCCGGGAGCTTGGCGCCCGCCTCCTGCCACTGCAGGCGCCCGGCGATCATCAGGTGGATGAGCAGCCACAGCTCGCCCTCGAGACCGAGAGCGATGCGCTTGCCGAGGCGGCGGAGCGCCTGCACTGGCCGGCCATAGGTGGCGGCGAGCGGCGGCTCGACGGTGCGGAGTAGGAACGGGCTGCCGAGCCGCACCCGCTCGAGCGGCTGGCCCATGATGCGCGGCCCGAGGGCGACGAGATAGGCCTCGATGTCGGGCAGCTCCGGCATGCCCGAGCTTGGCATGGCCCCGCCCGCCGCCTCAAGCCGGGCCGCGGCCGACCGCGGTTTTGCCGCCGCGCGGCGGAGCGCTAAGCTCGGCTCCCTGCCCGCTTGGCGGAATTGGCAGACGCAGCGGACTTAAAATCCGTTTCCTCTAGGGGAGTGAGGGTTCGAATCCCTCAGCGGGCACCAATCAAATCAATGGGTTATCATATTCCTGCTACCTGGGCGGTCGGCGCGCGGTGCGCTTGGGCTACCACCGGGCTACCACCGCAGCCTCGGTGGACATCACCGGCGCAGCCTCGGTGGACATCACGGCCCTTCCTTGAGTGCACCCGCCAGGGCCGCTGGCACCATGCCGAGGGGTGTGTTCTTACCCCTCGCGCAACCGCTCGACGCGGTTACCGCTGGCCACTCCTACCGCGCGGCCAGAACGATCACCGGGGCCGCCATTCGCGCGCGAGTCGTTGCGCCTCGGCGATCTGCGCCGGCGTCATCTTGGCCGCGACGCCGTCGCGGTTCTTGACGGCCAGACCGTCGGGTGCCGGGGAGCGCGATGCGGCCAGGTTGTACCACTTGTGTGCCTGCACATAGTCCTGCGGCACTCCTTCGCCGTACTCATACTTGAGCCCGAGTTGCCCCTGGGCCGTAACGTGACCCCGGTCTGCGGCCTCCTGGGACCAACGGGCAGATTCGCCGTAGTCCTGCGGCACGCCCTCGCCGTTGAAGTAGCGAACCGCGAGCTCATGTTGGGCCTCGGCTAAGCCCTGCTCGGCGGCGCGCCGGTACCACGTGACGCCCATCGCTTGGTCCTCCGGCACGCCTTTTCCGTAGAAGTACATGACCCCGATCTCTAACTGAGCGTGGGCATCGCCCTGCTCGGCGAGCGGGCGCCAGAGCTTTAGCGCGTCGGCGTAGTCGCCGCGTGAGTAGGCTTTGAGCCCGTCCTCGTACGGGTCGGCGGTCGCGGGCGCCGCCGCCGCGGCAAGAGCGAGAAGCAGCACGAGCCAGAGCCCGAGGGCACGGCGCCTGCCGCTCACGATCCGTACCCCGCGGCCATTCCCGTCTCCGCCGCTCGTGGCCAGACCGTGAGCTTAGATCATCCCGAACAGGGCGTGAATCTCATGTGGCTATCCTCTCGATGGTCCAACCGAATACCCGTCCAGCGCGGTGCACCGGATGCACCAACTCGCTGTACGTTGCCACACATCGTTTGCCGAGGCACACCAGCCGACCCGCAAGGGCTTCGAAGGCCTCGATCGCTGGGTCCATCGGCAGCGACGGGTAGTCGAAACCGTAGATCAGAACTCCCTTGCCGCCGGGTAGCCCGGAGTCGAGAAGCTTCGGGCAGTCTGTCCCCGCCGCTTGCAGCGGGCTCGGACGCACGGCCCGGAAAGCGTCGCCTTCCCACCCGCACTGACCGGCCGGGAGATGCTGCGCTTCTATGCCCGGCTCAAGCGCCGGCCGCGCTCTGAGTGCGAGGCGCTTCTGGCCCCACCGGGCGGCTCCATCACCTGTTCGACCCGCGGACCGGCGCCAGCGCCTGCGCCAGCGTCTCCGTCCTGGCGCCGACCGCAACCGCCGCTGATGCCCTGGCCACCGGCTGTCATCTGCTGCCACCTGCCGCCATCGTCCCCGCCCTGGCCGCCGCCCGCGCCCGCCGCGCCGTGATCATCGACGACAAGGGCATGGTATCGACGATCTCGGCAGCGTGAGGCGGCCTCGGCGCGACCGTCGCGACCACCGCCAGGGCGGTACGGACGGCGGCTCGGTCGTGGGGTACCATCGCCGGTTGCCGAGCGCCCGTTCAGCGCCTCGGCCGAGAGAGGACCGTGCGTGGCGGCTGCGGATGAAGCGAAGCGCGATGATCGCGGCGGCGGCGAGCGCCCCTCCGTCGCCATCCCGACCCTGCTCGTCCTCCTGGGCGGGGTCGTCTACGGCAGCGTCATCACGGCCAACAAGATCGCGATCGAAGCCGGGTTTCCCTTCGTCTCCTACACGTTCTGGCAGACCTTCCTCGCCGGCGCGCTTCTTCTCGCGTACGGGGTGGTTCGGGCCCGGCTGCCCGCGCTCGGCTTGGCGCACCTGCGTCACTACGTGCTGACGAGCACGTTCGGCATCGTTCTTCCGGTCCTCGTGCTGACCTACGTCGCTGGCCGCGTGCCGGCCGGGGTGCTCACCCTGATCTTCGCGCTGGCGCCGCCGATCGCCTATCTCCTCACCTTTGCGCTTGGCCGCGAACGGTTCCGCTGGCTCAGCGTTGGCGGCGTCGCGCTCGGGTTTGCCGGTGTCCTGATGATCG
>VGEJ01000017.1 GCA_016869335.1 Alphaproteobacteria bacterium
GCCGCCTGAGCGCTCGGGCGCGCCTCTTGCGGCCGCGGCGCGCCCGGCAGCGGCGGTCGCAGGTTCGCGTCGGGCGGGACGACCAGCGGCGCGCGGCTCACCACGGTGAACTCGTCCGGCTGGCGCTTGGTCAGACCGAGGGCCTCGCGGCTCTGTTCGCACCCGCCGAGGAATGCGGCCGCGAACAGGCCGATGACCGCGAGCACGGCCCGCAGCCGTCCCGGGTCGTGCTGGGCGTAGTCGATCATGACCCCCTTCTAGTCGTTTCCTCCGACCCGAACAAGCCATCGAGCACCAGCACCGCCACGCCCACGACGATGGCGCTGTCGGCGACGTTGAAGGCGGGCCAGTGTAGGTCGCCGAGGTGAAAGTCGAAGAAGTCCGCCACCGCACCCCACAAGAGGCGGTCCGCGACGTTGCCGAGCGCGCCGCCAGCGATCAACCCGAGCCCGGCGGCCGGCCGGCGGCGCCGCGTGCGGGTGAGCCAGTACAGGACCCCGGCGAGGATGGCCAGCGCAACCGCGATCAGGAGCCAGCGCCCGAGCGCGCCATCCGAGCGCAGGAGGCCGAAACTCACACCGGTGTTCCACGTCATCACGAGGTTGAGGAAGCCGGTGAGGCGGAGCGGCCCGTCCGCCATCAGCTCGATTAGGAGCCACTTCGATACTCGGTCGGCAAGGAAGGCCAGAACGGCGACGCCGAGGCCGAGCCACAATGGTGCCCTGATCAGGACGTACCCCCCGTCAGCACGTCCTCGCAGCGGCCACACAGATCGGCGTGGGAGTAGGCGCCGACCTCGGGCAGCACCCGCCAGCAGCGCTCGCACCGCGTGCCCTCGGCGAGCGCCACGGTGACGCCGACACCGGGCACCTCGGCCAGCCGGTAAGCCGCGGCCGGCGGCTCGCCGGCGACCACATGAATAGTCGAGGTTATCGCCACCTCGGCCAGGTCGACGCCCTCCAGCGCCGTGTGGTGCTCGGGCGTGACCCAGACGCGCGGGCCGGCAAGCAGGCTCGAGCCGATCCGCTTCTGCTGACGCTCGATCTCCAGGGCGCCGGTGATGACCCGGCGCACCGCCCTGATCTGGTCCCAGCGCTGCCCCAGCGCGTCATCGCGCCACGCGGCCGGCACCTCAGGCAGCGTACGCAAGTGGACGCTGTCGCCCTCGCTCGGCCAGCGTGCGAGCCACGCCTCCTCGGTCGTGAAGCACATGACGGGGGCGAGCCAGGCGGTGAGGCAGGAGAACAGCTCATCGAGCACGGTGCGTGCCGCACGCCGGCGCGGCGAGGTCAGGGCGTCGCAGTAGAGGAGGTCCTTGCGGACGTCGAAGTAGAACGCCGACAGATCGACCGTGCAGAAGGTGTAGAGCGCGTTGAACAGAGTGTGGAAATCGAAGTCATCGAACGCCTGGCGCACAACCCGGTCGAGCTCGTGAAGGCGGTGGAGGATCAGGCGCTCGAGTTCGGGCATCTGATCGACCGCGACCCGCTCGTCTGGCGCGAAGCCGGCGAGGTTGCCGAGGATGTAGCGGAGGGTGTTGCGCACCTTGCGGTAGGCATCGACGTGGTGCTGGATGATGTCGGCCCCGATCCGCAAGTCCTGCGTGTAGTCGCTGCTCGCCACCCACACGCGCAGGATCTCGGCGCCGGAACGGTCGGAGACCTCTTGCGGAGCGATCACGTTGCCGAGCGATTTCGACATCTTGCGGCCCTCGCCGTCGAGCACGAAGCCGTGGGTGAGCACGGCCTCGAACGGCGCCCGGCCGCGCGTGCCGCAAGCCTCCAGGAGCGAGGACTGGAACCAGCCGCGATGCTGGTCGGTGCCCTCGAGGTAGAGCGAGGCCGGCCAGCGTAGGTCCGCCCGCTGCTCGAGCACGTAGGCGTGGGTGGCGCCCGAGTCGAACCAGACCTCGGCGATGTCCTGCACCATCTCGTAGTCGGCGGCCTTGTGATCGGGGCCGAGAAAGCGCTCGGCGTCGCCACCGAACCAGGCGTCCGCTCCCTCGCGCGCGAAGACCTCGACGACGCGCCGGTGAACCGCCGGATCGCGCAGCGGCTCGCCGCTGGCGCGGTGGACGAACAGCGGAATCGGCACGCCCCAGGCGCGCTGGCGCGACAGCACCCACTCGGTGCGGTCCGCGACCATCGCTTCGATGCGGTTGCGGCTGTCCGGCGGCAGCCAGCGCACGGTCTTGATCGCCGCGAGCGCGGTGTCGCGCAGGCCCGTGGCGGTCATGCTGATGAACCACTGCGGCGTGTTGCGGAGGATGAGCGGCGTCTTCGAGCGCCAGGAGTGCGGGTAGCTGTGCACCAGCCGGCCGCGTGCCAACAGCGCTCCGACCTCGGCGAGCTTGTCGGCGACCGCCCGATCGACCTTGAACACGTGGTGGCCGCCGAAAAGCGGTACAGTGGCGAGATAGGTGCCGTCCTCGCCCACCGTGTGCGGCACCTCGAGCCCGTGCTTGAGCCCGAGGTTGTAGTCGTCGGTACCATGTCCGGGCGCGATGTGCACGAGGCCTGTGCCCTGTTCCATCGCGACGAAGTCGCCAGCATGGACCTCGACGTCGAAATCATAGCCAGCGCCGCGCCAGGGATGGGCGCAGCGCGCACCTTCCAGCTCGGCGCCGGCAAACCGGCCGGTGATCGTGTGCTCGGCGATGCCGGTCTCGGCGCAGACGTCGGCGAGCAGGGGTTCAGCGATGATGATCTCCTCGCCGACGATGGCGAGCGAGCGCTCGGTCACGGCGAGGACGCGGACGCGCACGTACTCCGCCGCGGCGCTGAAGGCGATGCCGCGGTTGCCCGGGATGGTCCAGGGCGTCGTCGTCCAGATCACCAGACTCGCGCCGGCGATCGCCGCCGGGGCGCCGACGAGCGGCCGGAACCGGACGTGGATGGTGGTCGAGGTGTGGTCCTGATACTCGACTTCGGCCTCCGCCAGGGCGGTCTTCTCGACCACCGACCACAGCACGGGTTTGGCGCCGCGGTAGAGCGCGCCGCTCATCAGGAACTTGAGGATCTCGGCCGCGATCTGCGCCTCGGCCGCATACGACATCGTGGTGTAGGGGTGGTCCCAGTCACCGACCACGCCGAGGCGTCGGAACTCATCGCGCTGGACGCCGATCCAGTGCTCCGCGAACGCGCGGCACTCGCGCCGGAACTCGGCGAGCGGAATGTCCTCCTTGCGCCGCCCCGCCTCGCGGTGGCGCTGCTCGACCTGCCACTCGATCGGCAGGCCATGACAGTCCCAGCCCGGCACGTAGTTCGAGTCCTTGCCGAGCATCTGCTGTGCCCGCGTCACGATGTCCTTGAGGATCTTGTTGACCGCGGTGCCGATGTGAATGTGGCCATTGGCGTAGGGCGGCCCATCGTGGAGGATGAACTTCTCGCGCCCCGTCGCGCGCGCCCGCAGCTTGGCGTAGAGATCGATCCGCTGCCACCGTGCCAGGAGGTCGCGCTCGAGGTTCGGCAGGCCGGCCTTCATCGGGAAGGCCGTGCTCGGCAGGAACACGGTGGAGCGGTAATCAGCCACGGATCAGGCCCTCCTGCGCTCGGGCGCCGCCGCGCCTGCGAAGCGATCGGCGGCGTGCTCGGCCCGCGCCAGGGCTGCTCTGGCCGCGTCGGCATCGGCGATCATCTGCGCCTGCAAGGCGGGCACCGAGGGGAACGCGCGATCCTCGCGCACGAATGCCACGATCTGAACCCGAACGCGCTGACCGTAGAGATCGCGCTCGACGCCGAACAGGTGAACTTCGAGCAGCGCGCGGACCCCCGAAAACGTCGGCCGCCGCCCGATGTATGCCACGCCGTCGTGCCAGGTGGCGGCCTCACCGAGGGCGACGCGCGCCGCGTAGATGCCGTGGCGCGGCTCGACGTAGGTGCCGAGCGCGAGATTGAGCGTCGGGAACCCCATGGCGGTACCGCGCCGCTCGCCGTGTCGGACCCGTCCCTCGACCTCCCACCATCGCCCCAGGAGGCGCGCCGCCCGCTGTGGCTCGCCCCGGCACAGCGCGTCACGGATCCGCCCCGAGGAATACACGATCCCGTCGTCGGCGACCGGCGCGACCGCGGTACAGCCGAAACCCTCCTCCAGCGCCGTACGCTCGAGCAGCGCCACATCACCCTGCCGCCCCTGGCCGAAGACGAAATCGGCACCCGCGACGACGTGGCGAACCGCCAGGCCACGCACCAGGACCTCGCGCACGAACGCCGCTGCGCTCAGTTGGGCGAACGCGCGATCGAAGCGCAGCACATAGAGGCGATCGACGCCGAGACCGCGCAGGATGCGGGCCTTGGTGCGCAGCGATGTCAGTCGGAACGGGGCCGGGTCCGTGCCGAGGACCAAGCGGGGATGCGGCTCGAACGTCAGCACGCCCAGCGGCGCGCCGCGCGCCTCCGCGACACGGGCGGCCTCGCCGATCACGGCACGATGGCCGCGGTGAATGCCATCGAAATTGCCGATGGCCACGACCGCGCTCCGGGTGCCGCCGGGCGGGCGCTTCCAATCCCGAATGATGCGCATGCGCTGTCCCTGGATTCCGGAAGCCCGTACCATCATCCGCGCCCCAGGATGGCGCGGCCGTCAAGCAGGCCCCGCAAGGGCGGCGAACTATAACGGAGGCCCCATGGGGCGACAAGAACAAGGCGCCGGTACGCCGGTACGCCGGTGCGCTGAGCGCTCGGCGCGATCGCGCGCGCGGTGCGCAGGGCTTCACCATTCGTTCAATGCGCTCGATTAGCGTAGCGGTTTCCGGGAACCTGCAATTCGGTCAGGCTCGACTGGACCGGCGCATAAACACGAAAGATCTTAGTAAAGAGATTGCCAACCTGGTGGACCTGCTCCGCAGCAGCGACCGCTACCCAGGCACGCTTTCGGATGTCGCCACCATCACCGAGGTGCTGATCACCTGCATGGAGAGCTACTTCGCCTCCATCGACACCCAGATCTATCGCGACATGCAGACGCTGTCCGAGGACATCGCCAAAGCGCGTCAGGAGATCGCGCTGGCCCGTCCCGGGGAGATCACCGGCGAGCGTATTCCGCGCGCCGGCAAGGAACTCGACGCGATCGTCAAAGCGACGGAGTCGGCGACCCATGAGATCATGCAGGCGGCCGAAGCGATGACGGCCGCCGACCCCAACGACCCCGCCGCCTACCGCGCGGCGCTCGAGGCGGCATCACTGCGCATCTTCGAGGCCTGCTCGTTCCAGGACATCACGGGCCAGCGCATCCGCAAGGTCGTGCAGACGCTCTCGTTCATCGAGGACCGCATCAAACGGCTGGTCGAGCTGCCGCTCGGCTATGCGGCGCAGTCCGCACCCGTCGCCGGCGAAGCGACGCCGCCCGACGCCGACAAGCTGCTGCTGAATGGTCCTGCGCTCGAGGGCGAAGGCGTGAGCCAGAGCGACGTCGACGACCTGTTCGATGCGCCCGCTGCACCCACGGCCGCAAGCGAGGCGCCGCCGCCCCGCTCCGCCGCGCGGCGCACCGCCGCCTAGTGCAGGACGCGCTCGGTCGCCGGGTCGATGATCACGGCCCGGCGCATGTCGACGTGCAGCTCGAGGCTCTCGCCCGGACCGCCAACATCGCCGGGCTGCAGCTCGGCGAGCACCGAGGCCTTGTCCAGATCGAAGTTGACATAGACGCGCGAGCCCGTCGGCTCGACCAGCTCGACCTTGATCGCCAGCGTTGCGACGCCGGGCGCTGCCAGGCCGCGGGCCCGAGTCATATGCTCGGGACGCAAGCCGAGCACGACGGCACGGCCCACGAGCGCTGAGAGGACCGCCCGGCGCGTGGCGGGCAGCGGCAGGGTCACCTGGCCGATGCGCACCGCGAGCTCGCCATTGGGCTCGATGAGCTCGCCGGCAACGAAGTTCATTTGGGGCGAGCCGAGGAACCCGGCGACGAAGCGCGAGGCCGGGCGCTCGTAAAGCTCCATCGGCCGGCCCTCCTGCTCGATCCTCCCCTGGTTAAGCAGCACAATGCGATCCGCCAGCGTCATCGCCTCGACCTGGTCGTGGGTGACGTAGATCATGGTCTTGCCGACGTCCTGGTGCAGCCGCTTGATCTCGGTCCGCATCTCATCGCGGAGCTGGGCGTCCAGGTTCGAGAGCGGTTCGTCGAGCAGATAGAGCCGCGCATCGCGGACCAGCGCCCGGCCCATCGCCACGCGCTGGCGCTGTCCGCCCGAGAGCTGGCGCGGCAAGCGGCTCAACAGATCGCTAATGCCGAGAAGCTTGGTCGCCTCCTCGACCCGCCGGCGCAGCTCGGCGTCGGGCACCCGGCGGACGCGCAACCCGAAAGCGATGTTCTCGAACACCGTCATGTAGGGGTAGAGCGCGTAGTTCTGAAACACCATGGCGATGTCACGGTCCTTCGGACGGACGTCGTTGACCACGCGGCCGCCGATCTCGACGGTGCCCTCGGTCACCTCCTCGAGGCCGGCGACGACCCGGAGCAGCGTGCTCTTGCCACAGCCGGAAGGGCCGACCAGGACGGCGAGCTCACCGTCCGGGATCGCCAGGTCGACGCCGCGGACGGCATGAACATCGCCGTAATGCTTGTGAATGCCGGTAAGCCTCAGGTCCGCCATCGTCTCCTCCCGCCTTGTCTCGCCGACGCGTTCCCGCGTCAGTCGAAGTAGTCCACTGGCGTGCCGTGCCAGCCCGCCTCACGCTTCTGCCAGTAGAGCTTGGTCAGCCGGCGGGTGAGCGGCCCGGGCAGGCCATCGCCGATCGGCCGCCCTTCGAGCCGCGTGATCGGCATGATGCCGCCGGCCGAACTCGAGATGAATACCTCGTCCATGCCGCCGAGCGCCGCCGCCGGCACCGCGCCGAGGGCCCAGCGCACGTTCGTCTCGGCGCACAGCTCGAAGACGGTCTTGCGCGTGATGCCCTCGAGCACTCCGCGTGCCGGCGTCGTCACCGTGCCGCCCTTCACCGCGAAGATATTGAAGCCGGGTCCCTCGGTGAGGTTGCCGTCGCGATCGGGCAACACCACCGTCTCGGCGCCGCGGTCGTAGGCCTCGAGTAAGGCCTGCTGCAGGTCCATCCAGGAGAAGTTCTTGTAGACGGGATTGACCGACTCCTCGGGTATGCGCTGGATCCGGCTGATCGCGATGTTGAGCCCCTGTTCCTGCTTCTCGGGCGGCGCGATCCAGACGTAGGGAATGGCGTGCGCGAAGAACTGGTTCTCGGCCTGGCGCGGATCGCGGCTGCCGATGGGCGGGCGGCCGCGGGTCATGATCATCTGGACGTAGGCGTCGCGCAGTCCGGTGAGACGGACGAGCGAGAGCAGGATCTCGCGCACTTCCTCGGCGCGGTAGAGCATGGTCATGCGCAGGCCGGCGACCGAGCGCTCGAACCGCGCGATGTGGTCGTCGAGGCGAAAGAAAGTGCCGTGCCAGGTCGTCACCACGTCGTGCGTGGCGTCGTTGCGCAGGAAGCCCCAGTCGAGCAGGGAGAGCCTGGCCTCGGAGATGGGGCAGAAGGCGCCCCCGACGAACGCCACGCCGGCCGCCGAATCGGTCAAATGCCGCGGTGGCGCGTGTACGCTCAAGGCGCTGGCCATGCCTGTCCCCCTCCCGGTCCCGCTCCCGAGTGTACGCGGCCAGGCCGCCCCGGCCAACAGGCGGCTTCCGCCGTACTGGCCGATTCTGGCGCAGGCCTCACACGGCCGGGTGGCGGTTGTGCCAGGCGGTCGCGCGCTCGTAGGCGTGGCCGGCGCGCAGGAGGGCGGCCTCGCCGAGGTGGCGGCCGATCAACTGGAAGCCGAGCGGCAGGCCCGCCGCCGTGAACCCGCACGGGAGCGAGAGCGTCGGGCTGCCCGAGAGATCGTAAGGCGCGGTGTAGCGGATCAGGTAATCGACCGCGCGCGGGCGCGCGAGCAGGGCGTCAAGCTCGGCGAGGGTCGGCGTCGGGATGGCCATCGGCGGTGCCAAGATGAGGTCCACGTCGCGGAACAGCGTCGCCAGGGCTCCGGCAAGCGCCAACCGCGCGAAGTGGGCGCAGGCGTAGCCGGTCGCGCTGAGGGCATGACCGGTCTCGATCAGCCCGCGCAGCACCGGGCCGTACTGGTCCGCCTGGGCGGGGAAGGTCGCGTCGTGCGCCACCGCCACCTCGGTGCCGCAGATCGGCACCCACGAGGCGACGGCCGCGGCATCGGGCGGCATGGTGATCGCCGTCAGCGTGGCCCCGGCGCCCCGCAGCACCTCCGCGGCGGCGCGGACCCCGGCGGCGACCTGCGGCTCCACGCCCTCGCTGCAATAGCGCTCATCGAACCCGATGGTCAGACCGCGCGCGCCTTCCGCCAGGGCAGCGACGTAGTCCGGTACCGGCGCGGCGAGGGAAGTCGGGTCGTCGGGGTCGTGGCCGGCGAGCACGCCGAGCATCGCGGCCGCGTCGGCCACGCTCCGCGTCATCGGGCCGATGTGGTCGAGCGAGTCGGCGAGTGCCAGCACGCCGTGGCGGCTGACCCGGCCCCACGTCGGCTTGAGGCCGACCACGCCGCAGCCGAGCGAGGGGAAGCGGATCGAGCCGCCGGTGTCGCTGCCGAGCGAGCCGAAGCAGAGGCCGGCCGCGGTCGCCACGCCCGAGCCGCTCGAGGACACCCCGGTCCAGTAATCGGCGTGCCAGGGATTGACCGGCGCGGTGATGCGCGGATGGTGGGCGGCGTAGGCGCCCTCGGTCAGCTCGAGCTTGCCGAGCA
Organism: Alphaproteobacteria bacterium; assembly: GCA_016869335.1. GTDB lineage: Bacteria > Pseudomonadota > Alphaproteobacteria > VGEJ01 > VGEJ01 > VGEJ01. The sequence goes on from VGEJ01000017.1 coordinate 8,707, forward strand.
GGACGGCGCCGGCCGCACGCAGCCGCTTCACCACCGTGGCGTCGCGCTCGGGCACCCGGCCGGCGAGGATTGGCATGCCGGCGCAGGTTGCCACCCCCTTCGTGTCGCACAGGTCCTTGATGCCGAGCGGCACGCCGTGCAGCGGGCCGCGGTCGCGGCCCTGGCGCAACTCGGCTTCGGCCTGGCGCGCTTCCGTCAGCGCCGTCTCGCGCATCAGCCGGGCATAGGCGTGCAGCCGGCCATCGAGCGCGGCGATGCGGGCGAGCATCGCCTCCGTCAGCGCGACCGGCGACAAGGAGCCGGCGCGGAACCGGCGTCCGACCTCGGAAAGCGTCAAGTAGTGCAGCGCTTCGGCCATGTCTCGCTCCTCTGTCCGTACCGACTGTCTCAGATCACGCGCGCGAGGGCCACTCCGCTACTTGTCCGTCAGGCGCCAGACGCCGCCCCACTCGGCCGGCGGCGGCGTCGCCCGCAGCGCCGCGACGCGGCGGAGAAAGACGGCGCTTGGCCCATCGCCGGGCCGGCGCGCCTGGCATAGGCCGAAGTGTCGCTCCGCGGCATCCCAGTCCTGGGCGCGGTAGGCGGCCAGCCCCTGCGCGAACAGGTCGTTCAGCTCGGCCGCCGCCTGGGTCAGCCGGTCGGCAGCGGCCACGAGCTCGTGGATGAGCCGCGGCTCGGTCTTGCCGGCGACCGTCAAGAGATCGAGCTCGCGCGCCGCGATCTCGCCCTGCGCCAGGCGGAAGGTCGCGTCGTCAATGAGGATCGACGTGCCGTAGGCCTTGTTCGCCCTCTCGAGCCGCGAGGCCGCGTTCACGACGTCACCGATCACGGTGTAGGAGCGGGTGATGTCCGAGCCGATAGTGCCGATCACGACCTCGCCGGTAGCCAGCCCCATGCGCACGCCGAATTCCGGCAGCTTGCGCCGGAGGCCGATGATGTGGGGCAGCTCGGCCCGGAAGGCCGCGATCGCCTCCTGCTGCGCCAACGCGGCCATGCACGCATCCGCCGCCTGCCGGTCACCCGGCGAGAACGGCGCGGTCCAGAACGCCATGACCGCGTCGCCGATGAACTTGTCGATCACGCCGTGGCGGCTGCGGATCTCGCGGGTCACGGCGGTGAAGTAGCTGTTGAGAAGGTTGACCATGGCGCCTGGCGTCAGGTCCTCGCTCATGCCGCTGAAGCCCTTGATGTCGGAGAAGAAGATCGTCGCCGGCTGGCGCTCCGAGAGGGTGTCGCCGTGGGCCTGGGCATCGACTAGGCGGGCGACGACGCGCGGGTCGAGGTACTTGCCGAAGGTGTCGCGCACGCGCTCTTTCTCGCGGAGCTGCGTGACCATGCGATTGAAGGCGCGCGCGAGCTGCCCGGTTTCGTCCGCCGAAGCCACCGGCAGCGCCACGTCGAGCGCGCCGGTCTCGACCGCCCGTGTGCCGTCGAGGAGCTGGCGGAAGGAGCGCTGCAGGCGGTTCGTCAGCGCGATGAACAGTGTCAGTCCGGCGACGGTCGCCAGCGCGAACAGCGCGACGCTGACGCTCAAGATGCGCTCCTCGTGGGTCTCGACCTCGCGCATCGAGGTCATCGTGAGCTCATCGAGGGCGGCGCGCATCGTCGCGAGATCCCGCTCGAGCCATTCATCGCCGCCCTGGAATCCGGCGGCGAGCTTGCGCGCTTGGGCGTCGTCGCCGCTCTCGATCGCCGCTTGAACCGCCGCGCCCCGGGCGAGGAACGGTTCGACGCGCCGCTCGAGCACGGTGAACGCGCCGGCGATGCGGGCGAGCACGATGCGGTCGGGCGGATCGTTGCGCGGGTCGCCGATGCCGGCCTCCAGCAGGCCGCGGATGGTGGCGGCGTCGGCACGCAGCGAGTCGGCGAGCGCACCGAGGCTGCGATGGAGGTCCGCTCCCCCGTCCGCCCCGGTCTCCTGCGTCATCGAGCGCCGAAGCGCGAGCTCGTACTCGAAGGCCGTGACGTCGATCCGCGCCACCAGCTCATCGAGCGGGACGTGCGATCCGGTGATGGCATCGAGCTCATCGACCACCTGGCCGACGAGGCGGATGGACAGGCCGGTCGTGATGGCGAACAGCGCCAGGAACAACGTGGCCATCGCCAGGACTTTGAAGCGGATGCTGCGCAGCATCATCCCACCCTATCGCTCCCGACCCGTACCGAGGATCATGCCAGAAGATCGCGCGTGCTGTGGTCTTCCGGTGCCGGGGGGGGGGACAGCCGACCAGGGCGCGAACACCGATTCCGCTTGCAGAGCTGCCCGGAGGCCGGGAAACTAGGCGCCTACAGGGGGATGGTACCCCGACAACAGGGAGAACATCATGCGCAGGTCTCTTGCGTTGGTCGCGGGGCTGGCGGTGGCCGCCGGCGCCGCGTTCGTCACGGCGGTGAACGCCCAGGACAAGCCGCCGATCATCATCGGCCAGGCTCTCGATTTCTCGAACTGGATGCTGACGTATGACGGCCAGCCGCAGCGTTCGATGGAGATCGCCGTCGAGGACGTCAACGCGGCGGGTGGAGTGCTCGGTGGGCGCATGCTCGAGCTGGTCAAGTGCGACACCAAGGCCGATCGCGAGCAGGGCGCGAAATGCGGTGCCGAGGTGGTGCAGGCGGGCGCCAAGATGGCGGCGTTCTCGTGCGATTACGACATGGGCGGTCCGGCCGCCTTGCAGTTCGCCCAGGCCGGCATCGTCGGCATCTCGGTGTGCGGCTCCGATCCCAAGATCGGCGTACAGGGTATCGGCCCCTACACCTTCACGATGTCCACCGCGGCCAACGCGCAAGGCTACGTGCTGGCCGAGTGGGGCTACAGCCGCAAGGGTTGGCGCAGGGCATACACGCTCCTCGACAACTCGATCGAGTACGACAAGTCGCTCTGCCACGGCTTTGAAGAGCGTTGGCAGGAGCTCGAGGGCGCGACCTTGGCCGGCAAGGACGTCTTCAAGCAAGACGATCCCTCGATCGCGGCGCAGATCACCAAGCTCAAGGCGCTCGACCCGCAGCCCGAAGTGCTGATCCTGTGTTCCTACATCCCGGGCGGGGCGACGGCGCTGCGCCAGATCCGGGCGGCCGGCATCGAGACGCCGGTGCTGACCTCGGAATCCTACGCCGGGCAGTTTTGGTTCGACTCGGTGCCCGGCCTCAAGAACTACTACCACGGCACCCATGGCAACGTTTACGGCCCAGAGGCGTACACCGAGGAGGAGAAGGTCTTCCTCGAGAAGTACCGCAAGAAGTTCGGCGAAGAGCCGGCATCGGACCACGTCTACCTCGGCTACTCGATGATCCAGGCCTACGTGAAGGCGCTGGAGATGGCTGGAACGGACGATCCGGCGAAGGTGGTAGAGGCGATGGAGACGTTCCGCGACGTGCCGCTCCTGATCGGTCCGACGACCTGGACGAAGGATACCCACATACAGGTGCGCCGGCCCTTCGCGTTCTTCGAGATGGCGGACGGCAAGCTGAAGTTCATAGAGAAGTTCGCCGCCGAGAAGGCCTGGGATATCTCCAAGCTGAAGTCCTGGGACTGAAAGCATGATCCGCACGGGCCTCCGCCTCGAGCGTGAGGCGGGGGCCCGTCGCTTCTCCGTCCCCGACTGCCGGCCGACCTCGCGCCGGCGGCAAGGCGCGGGACCGGCAGCGAGCCGCGCATGACGATCGTCCTCCAGATAGCGATCGACGCGATCAGCCTCGGCAGCCTCTACGCGCTGACGGCGCTGGGCATTGGCCTGATCTTCGGCATCCTCCGCCTCATCAACTTCGCGCACGGCGATTTCATCACCATCGGCGCCTTTGCCCTGATCGTGCCCTCGGCGGCGGTGGTGGCCTCGCCGTTCATCGGCGCCTGGCCGTTCTGGGCGTTAATCCCTGCCATCATCCTGATCGTCATCGTGCTGGCGCTCGCCGCCGAGCGCATCGCGTTCCGGCCGTTGCGGGGCGCCAATCCGGCGACGCTGCTGATCGCCTCGTTCGCGGTCAGCTACGTGCTGCAGCACGTCATTCTGCTGATCTACACCGGCCGCCCGAAATCGGTCGATATCGGCGGCGGCCTGACCGAGCACATCGCGCTCGGCGAGCTCCGCGTGCCGGTCATCCAGATCGTCACGATCGCGGTGTCCGTCGCGCTGCTCGTCGGATTGGCGGTGTTCATGCGGCGGACGACGTTCGGTGTGCAGATGCGGGCCGCGGCGGAGGATTTCCACATGGCCCGCCTCCTCGGCGTGCGCGCGAACACGGTGATCGCGCTCGCCTTCGGCATCAGCGGGCTGCTCGCCGGCGTGGTGTCGCTGATCTACATCTCCCAGACCGGCATGCTGAGCTTCCGCATGAGCCTGCAGCTCGTCATGGTCGCGTTCATCGCCACCGTGATCGGCGGCATGGGCAGCCTGGTCGGAGCCGCCGTCGGCGGCTTCGTCGTCGGCATCGCCAGCGTCGCGCTGCAGGCAGTGCTGCCCGAGGACGCCGCGCTGATGCGTGATGCGTTCATCTTCGGCTTCGTCATCCTCGTACTGATGATCCGCCCGCAGGGGCTGATCATCACCCGGGCCGCACGGCAGAGGGTATGACATGACCAGCGGTTCGGCCGTGGCAATGGGACTGCGCAAATACTGGCCGCTCATCGGACTGACGCTGCTGCTCGTGCTCATCGTCGCGATCGCGGCCCTGACGGGCTCGACTCAGCTCCAGCGCACCGTCGCCGAGGGCCTCATCAAACTCATTATCGTCATCGGGCTTTACATCTTCATCGGCAACTCGGGCGTGCTGTCGTTCGGCAGCATCACCTACATGATGATAGGTGCCTACGGGACTGCTTGGTTCACCATGATGCCGAACTTCAAGAAACTGAGCCTGCCGGGTCTGCCCGAGTTCGTGATCGAGATGCAGGTCGATCCGATGGTCGGCATGGCTCTTGCCGCCGGGCTCGCCGCGGTCGTCGCCCTGGTGACCGGCGCCATGGTCATGCGCATGAACGGCATCGCGGCGAGCATCGCGACGTTTGCCGTGCTGGCGATGTTCTACACGATCTACAACAATTGGGAGCGGGTGACCTACGGCATGAGCTCGATCATCGGGCTCAAGATGTACGTCAACATGTATGTCTGTCTGGGGTACGCGCTGGTCGCGCTCTTGCTCGCCTTCCTCTATCAAATCTCGCGCTTCGGGCTCGCCTTGCGGGCGGCGCGCGAAGACGAGATCGCGGCCCGCGCTTTCGGCGTGAACGTCTACGCACAGCGGATCATCGCCTTTACCCTGAGCGGCTTCCTTATCGGGGCGGCCGGCGTGCTGCACGGCCATTTCCTCGGCATCCTCACGGTTGCGGCGTTCTACATTCCCATCACCTTCATCACCTTGGCGATGCTCGTCATCGGCGGCCAGAACTCGCTCTCGGGCGCCGTCATCGGGGCCATCGTCATCACGACGGTGATCGAGGTGTTCCGCATCCTCGAGAAGGGCGTCGAGATCGGCGGCGCGATGATCCAAGCGCCCCTCGGCATTCAAGAGATCCTGCTGGGCATCGTCATGCTCTTGATCCTCGTGTTCCGGCCGACCGGAATCATGCGCGGCCGAGAGATACCCTGGCCGTTCGGTGCCCGCGCCGCCGCGGCGGACGTGCCCGCCCGCTGACCTGCGCACGAAGGCGCCGAGCGTTTACGCCGCGTTAACCTTCGAAGCGGCAGAGTACCGCTGCGCCTGTCGCCATCGCGGCTTGGGGGGCGGCATACGAGATGTTGAAGCGAGAGGCGTGCCTGCCACAGAATGTAGTTGCAATCTGATTTTCTGTTGTCCATCATCCGAAGCGTTCTAACGGGAGCGGAGGACGGCCCATGGCCCGCGCACTAACCAGCTCGAAGAAGACGACGGCTCGCACGACCAAGGCGAAGAAAGCGACGAAGGCACCGGCGAAGCGCGCGGCCAAGAGCAGCGCGATGAAGGCGACAGCCAAGACCAAGACCGTCGCCAGGAAGACAGTCAAGGCGAAGGCGCCGAAGAAGAGCAGCGCGATGAGGGCCACGGCGCGGACCAGGACGGTGACGAAGAAGGCCGCGAACAAGAAATAGACTTTGCCGGCCGCGAGGCCGGCTGGAACGCGTGCTCTGCGCGCCGGCAGGGCGTCGTGCAAACTGTGTGACGCGGAAGCAGAGGCGGCTGTGCGTCTGCCTCCGCGTTGCCCAGCTGCAACGCGCCCGTGCCGGCAGTGCCTTGGTCCTCACTCTGGATCGATGGCGCGCGCTTGGCCGCGGATCGTTGCGCGCACCTCGGCGCGCCGTTGCTCGACGAGCTGGCGTGCCGCCTCGGCCGGTACGCCAGCTGCCCCGAGGACCACCTCGGCCAGTTCCAGACTGGCCTCGACGGTTTCCGGCACGACCTCCGTTGCTCCCACCGCGAGCAGGCGGCGGGCGTGCCGGCTGTCGCGCGCCCGCGCGATGATCGCGAGCGCCGGCCACAAGCGATGGGCCGCGAAAACGACGCGTTCGGCGGCGGCCGCGTCGTCCATGGTGACGACGAGCACCGCCGCGGTCTCGACACCGATCCCGCGCAGTATGTCGGCTCGGGTCGCGTCACCGACGAAGACGGCGGCGCCGCCGCTGCGGAAGCGCGCGACCGCGGCGGGGTCGAGGTCCAGGCCGACGTGAGGGATCGCCTGGGCCTCCAGCATTTCGCCGATGGTCCGCCCGACCCGACCGTAGCCGGCAATGATCACGTGGCTCGTCAGATCGGGCGCGACGTCGGGCGAAACGGCCACCCGTGCCCGGGCCGCGATGCCGCGCGATAGCCGTCGCGCGGCCGCTGCCACCACCGGCGTCGCGAACATGCTGAGGCTGGTGACGATCAACATGAACTGCGCGGTATCGCCGGCGAGCGCCCCGACGCTCATGGCCAGCGACACGACGACGAACGCGAACTCGCCACCCTGGCCCAGCAGCAGTGACGCCTCCGCGGCGGTAGCGTTATCCTCGCCAAACGCGCGGACGAGGCCAAACAGAATGATGGCCTTGACGGCGAACAGGCCGACGAGCGAGAGCCCGACCAAGGCGGGCGCGTCGAGTGCGACCGCGAGATCAACCGACATGCCGATCGAGATGAAGAACAGCGCCAGAAGCAGGCCCTTGAACGGCCCGACGTCGGCCTCGATTTCGTGGCGGTGCTCGGTCTCGGCGAGCAGGAGGCCGGCGAGGAAGGCCCCGAGCGCGAGCGAGAGCCCGAGCGCCTGCGTGGTCACGGCGGCACCGATGATCACGAGCAGCACCGCGGCCATGAACAGCTCGCGGCTTCGCGTCGCGCTGACGAGCGCGAACAGGGGCCGAACGACCTGGCGCCCGATCACCATGATCGCGACGATGGCGGCGACGGCCTTGGCGAGCGCGAGGAGGAGCGGCACGGCGACGCCATCCTGGCTCTGGCTGCCGAGGGCGCCGACGAGAAACAGGATCGGGACGACCGCGAGATCCTGTGCGAGCAGCACTGCCAGGCACACCCTCCCGACGCGCGAGCCGAGCCGGCGCGCCTCGGTCAGCAACTGCATCACGATCGCCGTCGAGGAGAGCGCGAGGCAGGCGCCGAGAATCACGGCGACGGTAAGTGGATTGCCGAACAGCCCGCCGATCGCTGCGATGACGCCCGCGGTCACCACCACCTGAACGCCGCCGAGGCCGAACACCAGCCGGCTCATCGTGAGCAAACGATCGAGCGAGAGCTCGAGCCCGATCGTGAACAGCAGGAAGACGACCCCGAGCTCGGCCAAGGGCCTGATGCCTGCCGGATCGTCGATGACGAACAACCGCAGCCACGGCACCTCCGGGGCCAGTCGGCCCAGGCCGTGCGGGCCGAGCGCGAGGCCCACCGACAGGAAGCCGAGCACCGGGCTGATCCGAAGGCGGTGCATGATCGGCACGACGAGCCCGGCCACCGCCAGGAAGATGATGACTTCTCTCAGGTCAAAGCCGGTGGCGTCCAATTCAGCACCCGCTCGCAAGCGCTTGCGGCCAACCCGACCGACCATCGCGGGCGGCGCCGGGGCGCGCCGGGGGGTCGGGCGTCAGACAAAGCGGAGGCGCAACTCTCCGAGCGGATCGCCGTAGCGGCACACCACCTGGCAGGGGGCCTCGATCCACTGCGTCTGAACCAGCGACCCCATCAGCACGACCTCGTCGCGCCGGAGCCCCCGGCCGGCCTCGGCCAGGATGTTGGCGAGCCAGGCGAGAGCGGTGTAGGGATGGCCCATGACATCGCCGCCGACGCCGGTGCCGCGCACCGTTTCATCGATGAGGGTGGCGCCCTGCATGGTGGCGAGATCGACGTGTGTCGCCGGTTGCGGTTCGCCGAGCACGCAGCCCCAATTGAAGAAGTCAT
>VGEJ01000018.1 GCA_016869335.1 Alphaproteobacteria bacterium
AGGCGCAACCGCGGTGCGGGCCTTCGCGCTGCTCTCCGCCGCCACCGTTGCGGCCGTGCACGTCCTCGTGGTTCCGGCCGCCGCCGACTATGATCTTGCACCGGTCGCCGCCCGCCTGAGCGCCTGGGAGCGCGAAGGCCGCGCGCTCGCGCATCTCGGCAACTACCATGGCCAGTACGGCTACGTGGCCCGCCTCGAACACCCGATCGCGATCGTCACGCCCGATGGTGCGCCGGGGTGGGCGCATGACAACCCCGGTGGTCGCCTCATCGTGTACTACCGCGACCTGCCGGAAGACGTTACGGCAGCGCTCTTCGTGCAGCCGTTTCGCGGCCGCACGTTGGTCGTGTGGGATGCCGCCGCCATCGCGGCCACCCCCGAGCTCGCGACATTCCGCTGACTCAGGGCTCGGCCGCGAGCCCGGCCGCGATGGGCTGCCAGCCGCGCGCGAGCCGACTCGCCTCCTCGATCTCGTCCCGAGTCATGGAGTGGGCGGCGAACTCGCGGAGGAACAAGGCCCGCTGTTCGATCAAGGGCACGCTGCTCTCGGCGGCAACCGTCAGCCACATGTATGCCGCGACGAGGTCGGTCAGGACGCCGCGACCCTCGACGAACAGCGAGCCATAGGCGAGCTGGGCCCCGGTGTGGCCCTGGCGCGCCGCCTTGTGAAACCAAGCCGCTGCCAGCGAGTCGTCGCGCGGCACACCCTTGCCGTAGAAGTACATCGCCCCGAGCATGAACTCGGCGTCGCGGTCGCCGCGCTCGCTCAGCGGCAGGAACTCCTTGAGCGCATCGTCGTAGCGCCCGGCATCGTAGGCGCGCACGCCCTCGCCGTAGCCCGCAGCGGCGGGCGCGGACGGGCCGCACAGGACGACGAACGCGAGAAGCAGCCAGCGCACGGGCAAGATCCCTCGGCGGCCCCGAGTCTAACGCGGTCCGCCGACGGCGCCCAGCCTGGCCGGCGCAGTGCCCGATCCTCGACGCGAACGCGGTGCCACAGGAGCGCGAGATTGGCCAGCGAGAACGCGGCCGCAACCGCCCAGGCGCCGAAGGCCAGCGGCAGCAGTGCGATCTCGGCGGCGACGATCGCATAGTTGGGATGGCGCATGAAGCGATAGGGGCCGCGGCGCACGAGCGCGGCTCCGGGTACGGTGATGACGCGCGTCGTCCAATAGCGCCCGAGGCTGACGATCACCCATAGCCGGGCCACCTGTAGAGCGCCGAACACCACAAGCATCGTCCAGTCAATGGCGGCACCCGGGTCGATGGCAAGCGCGATCGTCGCGAGCCAAGCGCCATGCAGCAGCACGAACAGCGGGTAGTGGCGCCGCCCGTGCTCGATGCCACCGCTGGCGAGCAGCGCCCGGGTGTTGCGCCGCGCCAGGGCCATCTCGGCCAAACGCTGCACCGCAACGGCGAGAAGGATCCAGTAGGGCACGCTCATTCGGTGTCCAGGAGCAGCATGGCGAGCGTGAACCCGGGTCCGAGCGAGGACAGGAGATGGCGGCCGCGCCGGCCTTTCGTGAGCGCCGTCTCGAGCACGAACAGGACGGTGGCCGCCGACATGTTGCCGTAGCGCCGCAACACCCAGCGAGCCTCGGCGAGGCCGCCCGCGGGAAGGCCGAGCACCTCTTCGAGCGCGTCGAGCACCTTGGCGCCACCCGGGTGGCAGACGAAGGTGACGATGTCGTCGAGGTCGAGCCTTTGGCGCTCGAGGAATGCCATCGTCGCCGCTCGCATGTTGTCGCGCACCAAGGTCGGGATATCGCTGGAGAACAGCACCCCGAAGCCATCATCGCCGATCGTCCAGCCCATGATATCGAGCGAGTCGGCCCAGGTGTGCTCGTGGGCAGCGAGGAGCGCCGGGCCGTGGCCGGCCGTGCTGATCACGGCCGCGGCGGCCCCATCGCCGAACAGGGCGGTCGCCACCGCGTTGCTCTTGGAGATGTCGAGGTTGCGGAACGTCAGGCCGCATAGCTCGACAACGAGAAACAAGTAATGGCGACCGGGCTCGGCTCGCGCGAGCTGGGCGGTCCGCGCTAGACCGATCACGCCCCCGGCACAGCCGAGCCCGAACATCGGCAGGCGCTGCACGTCGCGTCGCATCGCCAGTCGCTCCATGACCAAGGCATCGAGGCTGGGTGTCGCGATGCCAGTGCTCGATACCGCGACGATGCCGTCGATATCGGTGACCGCGAGTCCGGCCGCGGCGATCGCGCTCCTCGCGGCGGCGCACAGGAGATCGACCGCATGGGTGAGGTAGAGCGCGTTGCGCTCGCCGAAGCCATGCGGCTCGGCGTACCAGGCCATCGGGACGCAGGAGTGGCGGCGGGCGATCTGGGTATTGCCGAACAGCGCCTCGAGCCGCGCGGCAGCGCCGAAGGCGCGTCCGAAGTGCGCCGCGGCCGCACGGGCTGCATCCCCCTGGTCGATGACGTGGGGCGGGACGGCCGTGGCGAGCGAGCGCAGACGCGGCGGGTCGGTCATGGTGAAAACTACCCTCGAAGAGCGCCGGCGCACACGGTGGCGAACTGGACTCTAGCGTGGGGTCCCCCTATATGACAGCACTCGCGCCTGCTGGCGCCGTTGGGGACCATGAAGGAAGAGCGCAGGGGCGGCCCGCCCGCGGCCGACAAGACGCTGCCGCCGCATGTGATCAAGCCAGGCTCGCCCTCTTTCCCGCGGCGGCTGCGCACCTATTTCCTGACCGGGATCGTCGTGACCGGGCCAATCGGCATCACGATCTATCTCGTGTGGGTCACCGTGGCGTTCATCGACGCCAAGGTCACACCGCTCATCCCGACGCGCTACAACCCCGAGAGCTATCTGCCGTTCGACATACCAGGGCTCGGCGTCGTGGTGGCTTTGGTCGGGCTGACACTCGTCGGGTTTGTTTCGGTGCACCTGCTGGGCCGCACCGTACTCCACCTCGGCGATCGGATCGTCAAGCGCATGCCCGTCGTGCGCTCGATCTACGGCACGCTCAAGCAGATCTTCGAGACGGTGCTGGCGCAGTCTTCGACCTCGTTCCGGGAGGTCGTGCTGTTCGAGTACCCGCGCAAGGGGACCTGGGTCCTCGGTTTCGTGACCGGCGCCACCAGGGGCGAGATCCAGAGCCTGACCGAGGGCGAGATGGTCAACGTGTTCGTGCCGACGACGCCGAATCCGACCTCGGGGTTTCTCCTGTTCGTACCCCGGCGTGATCTGGTGACGCTCGCGATGTCGGTCGAGGATGGCATCAAGCTGGTGATATCAGGCGGTCTAGTGTCCCCGGAGGCCAGCGTCGAGCCGCTGCGTCCCGACTTGGCGGCGACCCACCGGGTCGACGGGCGCGAGGGCGTCGGCGGCTAACCCGAGCGCAGATAGGCGACCGCCGCGTCGCGTTCAAAGAGATAGAGCAGCACGCGCAGCGCTTCGCCGCGCGGGCTGGTCAGCATCGGATCGCGCGCGAGCACGAGGGCGCTGTCATCGCGCGCGGCCGACAGCAGATCGGCATGGAGCGACAGATCGGCGATCCGAAACTCTGGCAGGCCGCTCTGGCGGGTGCCAAGGACCTCGCCGGGTCCGCGCAGCCTGAGGTCCTCTTCGGCGATGCGAAACCCGTCGTCAGTTTCGCGCAGAATGCGCAGCCGAGCGCGCGCCGCTTCGCCGAGCGGCGTGGCATAGAGCAACAGGCAGGAAGACGGACGATCGCTTCGTCCGACCCGCCCGCGCAACTGATGGAGCTGGGCCAGCCCGAAGCGCTCGGCCTGCTCGATCACGATCGTAGTCGCCTCCGGCACATCGATGCCGACCTCGATGACCGTGGTCGCGACCAGGATCGGCGTCGCACCCGAGGTGAACGCCGCGATGGCGGCATCGCGCTCGCTGCCCGGCATCCGTCCGTGCACCAGCCCGATCGGGCGACCGAGCTCGGTCGCAAGGGCCTCGCGGCGGGCGACGGCGGCGGCGAGATCGGTCGTCTCGCTCTCCGACACCAGCGGGCAGACCCAGTAGACACGATCGCCCGAGGCAATGCGGCGCGCCATCGCGGCCACGACTTCGCTCAGCCGGCTCGCGGGCAGGGCGCGCGTGGCGATGCGCCGCCGCCCGGGCGGTTTCTCGATCAAGCGCGACACGTCCATGTCACCGTAAGCGGTCAGCGTGAGGGTGCGGGGAATGGGGGTTGCGGTCATGACCAGCATGTCTGGCGCGTTGGTGGCGGCGCCGCCCTTAGCCGACAGCGCCAGACGCTGGTGGACGCCGAAGCGATGCTGTTCGTCGATCACGATGAGCGCGAGGTCGCGGAACGTCACCTCGTCCTGGAACAGCGCGTGGGTGCCGACGAGGATGTGGATCGCGCCGCCCGCGAGCTCGGCCAGCGCCGCGGCGCGCTCGCGGCCGCGGTCGCGCCCGGTCAGCACGGCGATGCGCACTCCGGCCCGCGCGGCCAACGGCGCCAGGGCGGCATGGTGCTGCCGCGCCAGCATCTCGGTTGGGGCCATGAGCGCAGCCTGAGCGCCGGCCTCGACCGCGATCAGCATCGCCATCAGCGCCGCGACCGTCTTGCCCGAGCCGACGTCGCCCTGGAGCAGGCGCAGCATGCGCGTCGGGCGCGCCATGTCGGCGCTGATCTCGGCCAGGGCCCGATCTTGCGCCGCGGTCAACCGATAGGGCAGGGCGGCGATCACCCGCTCGCGCATGCGGCCATCGCCGCGGATCGTGCGACCCGGCACCGCGCGGTTGCGCACGCGGATGAGCGCCAGCGCGAGCTGGTTCGAGAGCAGCTCGTCGTAGGCGAGGCGCGCCCGTGCTGGTGCCTGGGGCAGAAGATCATCGGCACTCTGTGGCGCATGGACGGCACGGACGGCGGCAGCGAAGTCGGGCCAGCCGTGGCGTTCGCGCCAGCACGGGTCCTGCCACTCGGGCAGCGCCGGCACCCGCTGCAGCGCTGCCTGGATCGCCCGCGCCAGCGGCTTGAGCCCCAGTCCGGCCCGCAGCGGATAGGTCGGCTCGATCGCCTTGAGGGTGCTGAGCTCGTCGAGCGGCCCGATGTGGTCCGGGTGGGTGATCTGAACTTGCGCGCCGTAGTGCTCGACGGTGCCGCTGACCACCCGTACCTCGCCGAGGGGCAGGACCCGGGTCAGGTAGTCCGGCCGGGCGTGGAAAAAGACGAGAAACAGCGCGCCGCTGTCGTCCGCACAGCGGACCTTGTACGGCATGCGCGCGGTGCGCGGTGGCAGATGCTGCTCCACCCGAACTGTCAGGGTCGCGATGGCTCCGGCACGCGCCTCGGCGACGCGCGGTGCGTAGCGCCGGTCGAGCAGGCCGCTCGGGAGGTGCAACACCAGGTCGAGAACCCGCGGACCTGCGAGCTCCGCGATCAACCGCCCGGTCTTCGGCCAGACGCCCCGCACGGTCGCCAGCGGCGCGAACAAGGGAAACAGTATCTCCGGACGCATCGGCCGCCGCCACCTCTGGCGAGCGATTATAATCCCGGGCGCGCCCTGCAAAGGATGGTGCGATGACAGATCGACACGAGCAGCTCGACGCGGCCGCGGCGGTACGGCGCAAGCGGCTCCTGTTCCGAAGCACGCACCGCGGCATCAAGGAGCTGGACATTCTGCTCGGCGGCTTTGCCGGGCGCCACCTCGATGCGCTGACCGCCAAACAGCTCGACCGCTACGAGGGCCTTCTCGAGGAAGCCGATCCCGATCTGCTGGCCTGGGTGGTCGGGCGCCGGCCGGTGCCCGCGGCGATCGACCACGACGTAATGACCATGTTGCGAGCATTCTGTGACTCCCGGCATTCCCGCGGCGATTGACGAGGCGCTCAGCCACGGCCGCCGGCTCACCCTGGCCGGCGCACCCGAGGGCTACGACGCCGGTTTGATCGCGGCGGTCGCGGCCCGCGCCGTGGGCGGTGCGCTCCATATCGCGCGCGATGAGGGCCGCCTCAGCGCGACGGCCGAGGCGCTCCGCTTCTTTGCCCCCGTGGCCCAGGTGATCGAGATGCCGGGCTGGGACTGCATGCCCTACGACCGGGTCTCGCCGAACTTGGCGGTGGAGAGTCGGCGCATGCACGCACTGTGCCGCCTGCGCGAAGAACCGCGCGGTCCGCGGGTGATCCTGACGACGATCAACGCGACCTTGCAGCGTTTGCCGCCGCGCCAGGCGCTCACCGGCCGGCGCTATGCGCTGCGCGCCGGCGAGCGCATCGACACCGAGGCGCTGGCTACGTTCCTGGCGCACAATGGCTATGCGCGGGCCAGCGCCGTGCGCGATCCCGGCGACTATGCACTGCGCGGCGGCATTATCGATTTGTTCCCGCCGGGCCTCGCGGCACCGCTCCGCCTCGACCTGTTCGGCGACACCATCGAGAGCCTGCGCGCCTTCGACCCGCTGACCCAGCGGAGCCTCGCCGACCATGGACCGCTCGCGCTCGAGCCGGCGCGCGAGATTTCGCTTCATCCTGCTGCGATCGCCCGCTTCCGCGCCGGATTCACCGCGCGGTTCGGGGTCGTGAGTGACGATCCCCTCTACGAGTCGGTCGCGAGCGGCCGAGCGTATGTCGGCATGGAACATTGGCTGCCGTTGTTCTACGACGGGCTCGAGACACTGTTCGATCACGCCGAGGGCGCGGTTGTGATACTCGATCCCGGCGTCGAGGGCGCACGCGATGCGCGGCTCGAGATGATACGCGAGCACTACGAAGCGCGCCGAAAGAGCAGCTACAGCGGTGCGGTGGAGGCGCCCTATCGGCCGCTGCCGAGCGAACTCCTCTATCTCGATGGGGCGGAGTGGGAGCGGGCCTGCGCCGCGCGCCCGAGCGTGGTGCTGACCCCGTTCCAGGTCCCGGAAGCGGCCGGTGAAGCAACCGTCGTCGATGGCGGTGGCCGGCTCGGGCGGGACTTCGTCGCCGAGCGCAAGCACCCCGAGGGTGGGCTCTTCGACGTCGTCCGGGAACACATCGAGGACCGCCAGAGGCGCGGCCGGCGTGTCGCGATCGCTTGTTTCAGCATCGGCTCGCGCGAGCGGTTGTCGGGGCTCCTTCAGGACCACGGGATGGCGCAACCTCGACCGATCGAGACGTGGGCCGATCTGCTCGGTCTGCCCGCGGACGCCGTCGGCGTGACGGTCCTCGGTATCGAGCGCGGCTTCGAGACCACCGAGGCGGTGGTGATCGGCGAGCAGGACATCCTTGGCGAGCGGCTGTCGCGCCGCGGCAAACGCACACGGCGCGCCGAGAACCTGATCACCGAGGCCTCGAACCTCTCGCCCGGCGACTTCGTCGTCCACATCGACCACGGCATCGGCCGCTATCAGGCGCTCGTCACGCTCGACGTCCAGGGAGCGCCGCACGATTGCCTGTGCATGATCTACGACGGCGGTGACAGGCTCTACGTGCCGGTCGAGAACATCGAGCTCCTGTCGCGGTACGGCTCGGCTGACAGCGAGGTTGCGCTCGACCGTCTCGGCGGCGGCGGCTGGCAGGCGCGCAAGGCGCGCGCCCGCAAGCGTATTCGTGAGATGGCGGCCGAGCTGATCAAGGTGGCGGCCACACGCAAGCTCCGCACAGTCAATCCGGTGGCGACCCCGGACGGGCTCTATGCGGAGTTCTGTGCGCGCTTTGCGCACACCGAAACGGAGGATCAGGCTCGCGCCATCGCCGATGTGACGGGCGACCTCGCGGCGGGACGCCCCGCGGATCGCCTGATCTGCGGCGATGTCGGCTTTGGCAAGACCGAGGTCGCGCTGCGTTCGGCGTTCCTCGTCGCCTATTCCGGGCGGCAGGTGGCGGTGGTCGCCCCGACGACGCTGCTCTGCCGCCAGCACTTTCGGACCTTCGCCGAGCGTTTCGCCGGCCTGCCGATGCGCATCGGACAGCTGTCCCGCCTGGTGCCGACACGCGAGGCGGCCGAGACCAGGCGTGGGGTGGCAACGGGCGACATAGACATCGTCATCGGCACGCATGCCCTCCTCAGCAAGAGCATCGCCTTCAAGGATCTGGCGCTGCTGATCGTCGATGAGGAGCAGCACTTTGGCGTCGCGCACAAGGAACGGCTCAAGCTGCTCGCCGCCGACATCCACGTTCTCACGCTGACCGCAACGCCGATCCCGCGCACCCTGCAACTTGCCCTCACCGGGGTGCGCGAACTCAGCCTGATCGCGACGCCGCCCGTGGACCGCTTGGCGGTGCGGACCTTCATCATGCCGTTCGACCGCGTCGCTGCGCGGGAGGCGCTCGTGCGCGAGCACTACCGCGGCGGCCAGTCGTTCTACGTCTGTCCGCGCATCGCCGATCTGCCGGACGCCGAGGACTTCCTCCGCCGCGAGGTGCCCGAGGTCAAGTTCGGCGTCGCGCATGGCCAGCTCCCCGCCAGCGAGCTCGAAGCAGTGATGCAGGCGTTCTATGAGCGCCGTTTCGATGTGCTCGTCTGCACCGACATCATCGAGTCGGGGCTCGATATCCCGACCGCCAACACCCTGATCGTGCATCGCGCCGACATGTTCGGCTTGGCCCAGCTCTATCAGCTGCGCGGCCGCATCGGCCGATCGAAGGTTCGCGGCTATGCCTACTTCACGCTGCCGCCGCGGCGGACGCTGACCGTCAACGCCGAGCGCCGCCTTCAAGTGATGCAGTCGCTCGACGATCTTGGTGCCGGGTTCAGCCTGGCAAGTCACGATCTGGACATCCGAGGCGCCGGAAACCTGCTCGGTAGCGAGCAGTCGGGCCACATCCGCGAGGTCGGCTTCGAGCTCTATCAGCAGATGCTCGAGGAAGCGGTGGCATCGCTCCGCGCCGAGGTCGACGGCGAGGCGCGCGAGGAGCGGTGGTCGCCGCACATCGCCCTCGGCATGGCCGTGCTGATCCCGGAGGGTTACGTCGAGGATCTGACCGTGCGGCTCGGCCTTTACCGGCGCCTCGCCGAGATCGAGTCAAAGGCCGAGATCGAGGCCATGGCGGCCGAGCTGATTGACCGTTTCGGACCGGTGCCGGAGAGCGTCGCCCACCTGCTCGCGGTGGTCGAGATCAAGCTGCTCTGCCGCGCGGCCGGCGTCGAACGGGTCGAGGCTGGACCGGGCGGGGCGACGCTCGCCTTTCGCGCCAATCGCTACACGAACCCGGCAGGTCTGGTCGCTTTCATCACCCGGCATGGTGAAACGGCCAAGCTACGGCCCGACCACCGGCTGGTCTATCGTCGCTCCTGGGCGGAGCCGGTGGCGCGGATCGAGGGGGTGCGCCACCTGCTCACGCAGCTCGTGCGCATCGCTGCTCAGCCGGTCGCAGCCGCGGCTTCACCGCCGTCCGAGGCGAGGCGGGCAAGCGCGTCGAAGACCTGAACCAACCGCTCGGGCTCCTGGGCGCCGCTCACGCCGTAGCGGCCGCCGAAAACGAAGCACGGCACACCGCTCACGCCGCGCTGAACGGCCGCCTCGCACTGCCCGCGTACGAGGTCGAGACCGGCTTCGCCCGCGAGCTCGTCGCGAACCGTCTCGGCCGACATCCCCGCGCTGGCGGCTGCGGCGACCAGCACGTCGGGGTCCCCGATGTCGGCGCCATCGATGAAATAGCGCTGGAACAGGGCTTCGACGACGGCGTCCTGCCGGCCCGCGCGTTCGGCCCATAGGATCAGCCGATGCGAGTCCAGTGTATTGGGAACCCGGCCGATGCGCTCGAACGCGAACGGAATGCCGACCGAGCGACCGGTCTCGCGGACGAACTCGAGGCGCTGTTCAACCGCACCGGCATCGCCGAACTTTGCGGCGAGGTACTCTTGCCGGTTGAGGCCCTCCCGCGGCATGTCAGGATTGAGCTGAAACGGACGCCACAGGATCTCGAGCGGAAAGTCGGGCCGCAAGGCGCGCGCCGCGTCCAGCCGGCGCTTGCCGATGAAGCACCAGGGGCAGATCGTGTCGGAGGTTATCTCCAGCTGCATCGGATCAGACTATAGCCTGATCCGCCGGCGGGGTCAGCGATCGCGCACGATGATCGAGCGGCCGTCGTCGAAGATCAGCCTGATGCAGGCCTTGCGGCGGACCCGTACCATCAGGGACTGGGCGGTGTCGCCCTTGCGAAACGCGGTCGATCCCGAGCGCAGCACCACACGCACCGGCTCGTCCTGATCGTCCGTCGCGAACTCCGTGTTGGTGATGACCCCGATGGTCCGCTGCATCACGATCGCGGCGTACTTGACCTCGGTCTCCGGCAGGACGATGCAGAACTGGTCGCCCCCGTAGCGGGCGGAGAGGTCCTCGCTGCGGATGGGGCGTCCGATCGCGCTGCCGATCTGGCGCAACAGGCGGTCGCCGGCGATGTAGCCAGAGCGCGCGTTGATGCTGCTCATGTCCTTGACGTCGAAGAAGGCCACCGATAGCTGGCGGTCCCATTGCTCGGCGTCGCTGATCAGCCGCTCGAGGTGGGCGTGGAGGAAGCCGTAGGTGTGGAGCCCGGTGAGGCTATCCACCATCATCGCCGGGCCCGATCCCGAGTAACGCTAATGCATGGCCTCGCGGTAGCGGTGCTGCAGCACCACGGCGTCGAGGCGGCTGATGAACTCGGCGGCGGCCGCGGGGCGCGGCACCACGTCATCGACGGCATCGATGAACGGCGCAAGACCGTTGCTGAGCGCGGCCGGATCGGCAACGAGGACGATTCGCACGTGATAGAGACGGCTGTTGCGGCGCACGTCGTGACACACCTCGAGCTCGCGCGTCGCCTGGTGGTCGAGGGCGATCAGGAGCGCATCGAAGCCGCCCGAGAGCAGCAGATCGACCGTCTCGGCCGCGCTGCACGAGAAGGTGATGGCGTAGCGCTCGCCGAGCGCCTGGGCTATGACGGCACGGTCGCCCTCGTCAGGGCACAGCGCGACGACTCTGGCTTCGGTCACGGTTGCCGATGGCTCCACCGACGTGGCGTCGTACTGGCCGTAGTCCGCAGCGGTCTCGGCGCGGCGCGCCAGCTCTTTGCGCATCGTGTTCAGGCGAACGAGGGAGCCGACGCGCGCGAACAGTTGATTGTCGTTGAAGCTGCTCGGGAGCACGTGAGTCAGCGCGCCGGCGCTGTGCAGCGCGCGCTGGCGAACCGAAGGGCGATCCGAGATCAGAATGACGGGCACCCCAGCGGCGAGCTCCAGCTCGCGCACGGCATCGGCGGTACCCTCGCGCTCGGCCCCGTCATTAAGGATGACCACGTCGGGGCACTGGGCCGCCGCCGCGGTCAGGGCCTCCTTGAACGTCGATCTGCTCAGCCGCCAGTAGGCCCGATCGTCGAACGCGCTCGCCAAGCGCAACGGCTTCTCGGGATCGGTATCGTAAAGCAGAACGCGACCACGATAGCCCATAGCATGGCACTCCTCGGGTGATGCGACATGGTATGCGCCATGCGTTAACAACACATTGCGGTGCGGGCTTGACGCCGCCCGCCGCCGGCGTCACACCGGACTGAACATGCACGGGGAGGACGCCCATGTCGTTCGCGTCGCTAGCCGGCCATAATGCACTGATCACGGGCGCATCGAGCGGCATCGGGCGTCACCTCGCCGTGCTCCTGGCTCGCGCCGGCGCGCGGGTCGCCGTCGCGGCGCGCCGCGGCGAGGCGCTCGCGGCTCTGGTTCACGAGATCGAGGCATTCGATGGCCGGGCCATGGCGCTCGCGCTTGATGTGCGCCGCGCGGCGAGCGTTGCCAGCGCCGTCGCGGCGGCCGAAACCGAGCTCGGCCCCATAACGGTCCTGATCAACAACGCCGGCATCGTCCGGCCGCAGTACGCCGTCGAGACCTCCGAGGCCGACTACGACGCGGTGCTCGACACCAACCTGAAGGGCGCGTTCCTCGTCGCCACCGCGGTCGGGCGGCAGATGATCCGGCACGGCCTGGGCGGCCGTATCGTCAACGTTTCCTCGATGTCTGCGTTCAAGGTCTCGCCGCAACTCTGCACGTACGCGATGGCGAAAGCCGGGCTCAACGCGATGACCAGGTGCTTGGCCAAGGAGTGGGCGCGCTACGACATCCGCGTCAACGCGATCTGTCCGGGTTTCGTTGCCACCGACCTCAACCGCGATTTCTTCGCCACCGAGCGGGGCCAGGTGACGGTCCAGTCGTTTCCCCGCCGCCGAGTGGGCGAGCCGGGCGATCTCGATGGCGCCGTGCTGCTGCTGTCCGGCGATGCCGGCCGGTTCATCACCGGCAGCCTGGTGACGATCGATGACGGCCAGTCGCTCTAGCTAGCCGGCGCGGGCGACGGGGGCGGCGGGCTCGCCGAGACGCGCGCGCACGCGATCGCGGATGCGGAACAGGCGGCTGTCGGTGAGGCCGAGGCTCTCGAGGTGCGCGGTGGTGGCGAAGAGATATTCGTGGCACGCACCCAGTACCCCGTGCGCGGTGGCCACCACATCGACCACCCGCGACTCGCAGAGCCGGCCGGCATAGCGCGGGTGCGCCCGGTTCATCGCGAACGCGATGCAACGCCGCCGGCCGGCTGCGGTGTTGGCGTCAACCCACCGCGGCCGGTAGGCGCCGCTCAGCATCTCGCGCTGCCACACCACCGCGGTCTCGGTGTCGGCGCGCTCCGCCGCGATGCGGTACACCACGCCATGGCAGGTGCCGCCCGGTTCCAACCCGAGCATGAGGCCCGGATTCTCCGGGCTGCCGCGGCCGAGCCGCACCCATAGGCAGTAACGCCTGTGGTAGCCCCGGACCGTGCCGCGGACCTGCTCGGCGTACTCGAAGACCGGGTTCCACATCAACGAGCCGTAGGCGAACAGCCACACGTCCTCGCCCGGCGGCCGCTCGGCGAGGAGCTGCCGGCGCCCCGCCTCGCGCTCCGTCTCGCTCAGTAGGCATAGCTCGGGATCGTTCGCGCTGACCAGGTCGCGGACGCGTCCGCTCTGGAGCACTTCGCGCGTCAGGACGAGGCGTTCAGCCACGGCGCCGGAGCACGCGGCCGGGACGGGTCCCGGTCGAGTGCCCATCGACCCACACCGGCTCGCCGTTAGCGATCACGCAGTCGATGCCAGCGGCCGGCCGGATGGGATCGTCGTAGGTGGCCGTGTCGGCGATGCGGTCCGGGTCGAACACCACGAGATCGGCGAACGCCCCCCCGGTGACCGCACCCCGATCGAGGAGGCCGAAGCGCCGGGCCGAGAGCCCGGTCATCTTGCGCACGGCCTCTTCGAGGCTGAACAGCCCGAGCGTACGGGCGTAGTGGCCGAGCACGCGGGGGAAGGTCCCCCAAAGGCGCGGGTGAGGCTTCTCATCGTGCGGCAGGCCGTCGGACCCGATCATTGCGTCGGGGTAGCTCAGCACGCGGCGGACATCATCCTCGTCCATCATGAAGTAGACGGCGCCGGCGGGCTGCAGGCGGTCGGCCGCCGCGCGCTCGCTGATGCCCCAGTCGCGCGCGATGTCGGCGAGGTAGCGTCCGGCCTCGGCCGGCGCAGTCTTCGACCACGTGATCAGAACCTTGATGCCCTCGTCCAACAGGTTTGCCAACAGCACCGTCGAGCCGGCGGCGTAGGGGTAGACGTCGAGGCCGACGTCCTGGCGGCGCCGCGCCTCGTCGATCCGCTTGAGCGTCTGGCGCGTGCGGCCGAAGTTCTTCGCGCCGGCGCACTTGTGGTGCGAGATGACGACCGGCAGCTTGGCGCGGCGGCCGATGGCGAAGGTCTCGTCGAGCGATTGCTCGACGCCGTCGTGCTCATCGCGCATGTGGGTGACATAGAGTCCGCCGGCGGCCGCCGCGACCTCGGCGAGCGCCACCACCTCGTCCGTTGGGGCGGCACGGTTCGGGCCGTAGAACAAGCCCGTCGAGAAGCCGATCGCTCCAGCGGCCATGCCTTCGCGCAGGCGCTCCTGCATCACCGCGATCTCGGGCTGGCGCGCCGCGCGGCCGACGTCGTCCATGGCGCCAACCCGCAGAGTCGAGTGACCGACCAGGAAGCCGGCGTTGACTGCCGGTGGCGCCTCCTCGAGTGCGCGCACGTACGCGGCGACGGTCGGGAAGCGGTACCAGTGCGCATCGCCGAGGAGGTCCATCGGCGGCGGGATCGGTCGGGCCGCCGCCAGCGGCGCCAGGCTGACGCCACAGTTGCCGACGATCACCGTGGTGACGCCCTGACTCGCCTTCATCGCCATGTCGGGCCGGGAGAGGAGGGCGCGGTCGTCGTGCGTGTGCACATCGATGAAGCCCGGCGCGACGATGCGCGCCGTCGCGTCGATCTCGCGCGTGCCGGCGGTGCGGCCGAGATCGCCGAGCGCGACGATGCGATCGCCGTTCACCGCGACATCGGCGCGAAACCGCGGCGCGCCGCTGCCGTCGATGACCGTGCCGCCGCGAATCACCACATCGGCGCGCGCCGGCGCGGCCGCCTCAACCATGACGGGCCGCCTGCTCAGCCGCGCTGGTAGACGCCGCGCTCATCCAGTTTGACGCCGCGTGCCCGCGCCTTCTCCGCGACCTTCTGGTGCCACTTGAGCTTGCCGCCGTCGTGCCCGCCGACGATGGCGAGCAGGAGCACCGTCTCCTCGGTGTCGTTGCGGAACGACCGCATCGGCCCGGCCGGCACCGAAAATACGTCCCACGCCTCCAGCACAGTCTGGTTCTCGCCGTTCGGGCCCCACATCACCGTGAGCTTCCCGTTGAGCGGGATCAGCACCTCCTCGGTATCGTGGGCATGCAGCCCGGTGCCTTTGCCGGGCGGAATGCGGGCCGCGCCGAGGCTGAAGGGGTGGATCGCCGTGATCGGCGGCCGCAGATCGGGGTCCTCAAAGATCGACTTGCCGATGATCGTGAACAGCTCGCGCTCGTACTCGGGCACCACCGCATCGGCCAGGCCACGCGGCAACGGCTTGAGCTTCTTGTAGCGCGCGATGCACGTCCGCTCCGCCTCCTCGACCGATAGGCTGGTGACGGTGTAGGGGCCGCGATAGACGTCCTTCGCCACCGCGCGGCGCGGTCTCGCGGGCGCCGTCGCGGGGCTGGATCGCTTGGCTGCCGTGCGCTTGCGCGTCACGCTCACCGTGCGTGCCGGCGCGCTCGGTCTAGCTGCTTTGGCCATGTGTCATCTCCCATCCCGATCGCCGCACCCATCATACCACGACGGTAGGGGCTAGATCGGGGCGTCCTCGGCGAAGCGGCGGAGCACGTTGCCGGTCAGGCGGGCGACGTTGTTGGCGAAGCCCTTCCACGGCAGGCTCGCGCACCAGGCGATCGAACTGAACGAGAACACGGCACCGCCGTTCGGGGTCTCGTAGAACACCAGATCTGCGCGCACGCGCGGGTTGGCTGTGGCGATCTGGTCGGGCACGGCGAGGAGCTGCTCCTCGTTCACCAGGAGGTAGGTGTCGGTCAAGTTCTCCGAGCTGGCGACGACGAGCACGTGCGGCGGCGTGCCCAGTGCGCGGTCGGCGATATCGACCTCGAGGCCGGCCGCGCCGTTACCGATCAGTCCGAAATCGCCGATCAGCTCATCGTCGGCAATGCCCTCGAAGGCCCAGGCGATACGCGGATCGCGGCTCTCGGGCGTGCGCCGGTAGTAGGTGCAGAGGTCGAATCCCTGAGCGATGAAGCCCGCGCCGACCAGCGCCTGCGGTGCCTTGCCATGGTGCCGCCACAAGCAGGCGTACTCGCCGTTGAAGCTGTGATGGTACTCGCCGGGCAGGGAGCGCCAGCCGCGCGTGCCGTCCTCGCCGCGGCGGACCTCGATCACGCCCGGCAGGGTATCGTGATAGGCGGTGTGCCAGTAGAAGCCGTTGCCGCCCATGTACATGATGCGCCCCCCCTGCGCCGTGTAGGCCCTGAGCGCGTCCCACATGCGACTCGTGGTGTACTCGGGGTGGGTACCGGTGAGCACCACCCGATAGCGCTTGAGGAGCTCGACGCCCTCCGAGTGCAGGTCCTCGTCGGTAATGACGTCGAACGGCAGGCCCTCGTGCTCGAGCCACGCCGTGAGGTGCGTGTCGGCGTTGTAGCCCCAGAGCGATGAGCCGTTGCCGATGGTCGAGCGCGTCTTGGGCCGCATGTTGAGGATTGGCCGCAGCCGCGACGAATAGCACACGCCGCTGCCATCGGAGTGGAAGTCGTAGAGCGAGCGGCCAAGCTCGGGGCGCTCCTGCAGGAACTGCTCCCACGGCTGGATCTCGACCAGCCGCTGCAGCATGAGCTCCATGTAGCGCCCGGTCACCGCGCTGAAGAAGTTGGCGTAGGCCATGTAGGTCGCGGTCTCGGCCAGGTAGGCGATCTTGGCAGTGGCCTCGCCCCGCGGCGGACGGACGAAGAAGGGGATGTAGTCCTCGTAGCCACCGGCGCGAAGCCGCACCGCGTAGCTGCCGCTCTTGAGCCCCTTGGGAACTTCGAGCGCGAAGTCCGGCTCCCAGCCGGCGTCGTAGAGGTCATCGTCGTGGAAGTGGATGGCGCCGTAGAGCTCGGGCGCGGCAGTCCACGCCATGGTCTGGCCGTTCCAGATGTGGCCGGTCATGCCGCGCGCCGGCAGGTTGACGGTCTCGCCATCATGGCCGCCGCCCGAGATGTCGCTGAGCCGGGTCGAGCGAATGTCGCGTGCGA
>VGEJ01000019.1 GCA_016869335.1 Alphaproteobacteria bacterium
GCCGCGGTCAGCGCTAGCGCCCTCGCCGCGGCCCCGCCGACCCGCACCAGGCGCAGGTTGCCGCGGATGTAGCCATTTGAGGCGAGGCTGATCGCGGTCGCGAGCTGGCCCTGCACCACGACGGGCGCGCTCTCGCCGCGCCCGACCGAGTCGGGGCGCAGATCATCGGGCTCGACGTGGGCGAGGTCGTGGCGCCCGAGATAGGAGATCGCGACCTCGCGAAACACGTAGTCCAAGAGCGAGGTCGACATCTTGATCGCGTCGTTGCCGGTGACCGCGCCCGAGGGCTCGAAGCGGGTGAACGTGAACGCCTCGACGAACTCCTCGAGCGGCACGCCATATTGCAGACCGATCGAGATGGCGATGGCGAAGTTGTTCATCAGGCTGCGGAAGGCAGCGCCCTCCTTGTGCATGTCGATGAAGATCTCGCCGAGCGTGCCGTCGTCGTACTCGCCGGTGCGGAGGTAGACCTTGTGGCCGCCCACCATCGCCTTCTGGGTGTAGCCCTTGCGCCGCGCCGGCAGCCGGAGCCGCTCGCTCCGGCGATGCATCTGCTCGCGCACGACGCGCTCGGCGATGACCTGGGGCCGCGGCGGCACCGTCTCGGCCTCGGCCGGCTCCTCGGCCTCGCTCACGCTCGCCGCCAGCGGCTGCGACAGCTTCGAGCCGTCGCGATAGAGCGCGTTCGCCTTGAGGCCGAGGCGCCACGACGTGAGGTAGGCGTCCTTGCAGTCCTGGATCGTCGCTCGGTTCGGCATGTTGATGGTCTTCGAGATTGCGCCGGAAATGAAGGGCTGGGCCGCCGCCATCATCGCGACGTGGCTCTGCCACGACAGGTAGCGCTGGCCGCGCGGCCCGCACGGCGCGGCGCAATCGAACACCGCCAGGTGCTCGGGCCGGAGGTGCGGTGCGCCCTCGAGCGTCATGGCCCCGCAGCAGTGAATGTTGGATGCCTCGATCTCGGCCGCGGAGAACCCGAGCGCAGCCAGCATGTCGAAGCCGATGTCGTCGAGCTCTGCATCGCTGAAGCCCAGCGTCTCGCGGCAGAAGCCCTCGCCGAGCGTCCACCTGTTGAAAGCGAATCGGATGTCGAAGGCGGCGCGCACCGCCTGTTCGAGGCGCTCGATCTCGGCCTCGCCGAAGCCCTTGGCGGCGAGCCGCTCTGGGCTGACCCCGGGGGCGCCGCGCAGGCTGCCGTGGCCGACCGCGTAGGTCGCCATCGCCACCACTTCGTCCTCGGCGTAGCCGAGGCTGGCGAGCGCCTCGGGCACCGAACGGTTGATGATCTTGAAGTAGCCGCCACCGGCCAGCTTCTTGAACTTGACGATCGCGAAGTCGGGCTCGATGCCGGTGGTGTCGCAGTCCATCACCAGTCCGATCGTGCCCGTCGGCGCGATCACCGTGGCCTGGGCGTTGCGGTAGCCGTGCCGCTCGCCGAGACCAAGCGCGCGGTCCCAGGCACGCACCGCTGCGGTGGCCAGTGCTGCATCCGGGCACGCTCCGGAGTCGAGCGGCACGGGCGCGACGCTGAGGCCCTCATAGCCGGCGCGCGCGCCGGCGGCGGCGCGGGCGTGGTTGCGCATCACCCGCAGCATCGCCTCGCGGTTCGCGGCGTAGTCGGGGAAGGCGCCGAGCTCGGCCGCCATCTCGGCCGAGGTGGCATAGGCGGCGCCGGTCATCAGCGCGGTCGCCGCGGCGCAGAACGCGCGCCCGGCGTCGCCGTCGTAGGGCAGTCCCAGGCTCATCAACAGGCCGCCGAGATTGGCGTAGCCGAGGCCCAGCGTGCGGTAGCGGTACGACAGCTCCGCAATCCGCCGCGCCGGGAACTGGGCCATCAGCACCGAGATCTCGAGCGTGATCGTCCACAGGCGCACGCCGTGCTCGAAGGCCTCGACATCGAACCGTCCGTCGTCGCCGAGAAAGCCCTTGAGGTTGAGCGAGGCGAGATTGCACGCGGTGTCGTCGAGGAACATGTATTCCGAGCACGGATTGGAGGCCCGGATCGGTCCGCCGGCGGGGCACGTGTGCCACTCGTTGATCGTGGTGTGGAACTGCAGTCCGGGATCGGCGCAGGCCCATGCCGCCTCGGCGATCTGCTCCCACAGCTCGCGCGCCGGCAGCCGCCTGGTCACGGCGCCCGTGGTGCGCGCGGTGAGCGCCCACTCGCGGTCGGCCTCGACTGCCTCGAGGAAGGCGTTGGTCAGGCGCACCGAGTTGTTCGAGTTCTGGCCGGAGACCGTGTAGTAGCCCTCGCCGTCCCAATCGGTGTCGTAGGTCGGGAACGCGATCTCGGTATAGCCCTGCTCGGCAAACTGGATCGTGCGCCGGATGTAGCTCTCCGGGATCATCGCCCGGCGCGCCTTCGCGATCGCCTTCTTGAGCCTCGGGTTGTCGCTGGCCGTGCAGCGACCCGGGCCGCTCATGGCGTGGCATGCCGTGAGGATTGCGTTGAGGTGCTCGTTGGCGGCGCGCGAGCCGGCGACCAACGCCGCGACCTTCTGTTCTTCGACGGCCTTCCAGCGGATGAACGACTCGATGTCGGGATGATCGATGTCGACGATCACCATCTTCGCCGCGCGCCGGGTAGTGCCGCCCGACTTGATGGCGCCGGCGGCGCGATCGCCGATCTTGAGGAAGCTCATCAGGCCGGATGACTTGCCGCCGCCCGCCAACGCCTCGTTCTCGCCGCGCAGCGAGGAGAAGTTGGTGCCGGTACCGGAGCCGTACTTGAACAGCCGCGCCTCGCGCACCCAGAGGTCCATGATGCCGCCCTCGTTCACGAGGTCGTCGGCGATGCTCTGGATGAAGCAGGCGTGCGGCTGCGGATGCTCGTAGGCGCTCTCGGCCCGGACCACCTCGCCGGTGTGGAAATCGACGTAGTAGTGCCCCTGCGCCGGGCCGTCGATGCCATAGGCCCAGTGCAGGCCGGTGTTGAACCACTGCGGCGAGTTGGGCGCGCCGAGCTGGCGCGCCAGCATGAAGCGCATCTCATCGAAATAGCTGCGCGCATCCGCCTCGGAGTCGAAGTATCCCCCCTTCCAACCCCAATAGGTCCACGTGCCGGCGAGCCGGTCGAACACTTGCTTGGCCGAGGTCTCTCCGACGCTACGCTCGGCGCCCGGCAGCGCCGCCAACGCCGCCTCGTCCGGCCCGTGGCGCCACAGCCACGTCGGAACATCAGGTTCGGGGACGGCCGTGCGCCGCGCCGGCACCCCGGCCTTGCGGAAGTACTTCTGGGCCAGCACGTCGGCCGCGACCTGCGACCAGTCGGCCGGCACCTCGACCTCCGCCATGTGGAAGATGACCGAGCCATCGGGGTTGCGAATCTCGCTCGCGATCCGACGGAAGGGGATGGTCTCGTAGGGCGACTCGCCCGCTTCCGTATACAGGCGCCTGACGCGCATGATGCCCCCGTTTGTGTGATCCCCCGGCGCCCGCAGCCTCGGCCTGTTTCTACATCTAGGGCCAATTACCCGCGGGGACCACAACATATGCCCCTCATTATCGCGTTGCAAGCGCCTGGAGCCCGTCGACGCGAGCGCGTCCGATTCTGCGGGCGCGGGCCGCGCGGCTTTACGCGCGGCGCCCGGCGGTGCGATAGTCCGCCCCGATTGAAGCGCCATGGGCCTGTTGACCAGCATCTTCACGTGGTGGAGCGAACCGACCTTCGCCGCCCGCTTCCTGGCGTGGCGGCGGGGCGAGCCGGTTGGCACCGATCAGTTCGGCAACCGCTACTTCCGTGATCGCCGCTCGGACCGCCGCTGGGTGCTCTACAACGGTGAGGTCGAGGGCTCGCGCGTTCCGCCGGAATGGAATGCCTGGCTTCAGCACACCGTCGAGGAGGTGCCGGGGCCGGTCCACCGCCACCCCTGGCAGCTCGAGCACGAGCCCAACCGCACCGGCTCGCCGGCTGCCTACCGCCCGCCCGGCAGCCTGTTGGCCGAAGGCCGGCGCGCGGCCGCGACGGGCGACTACGAACCCTGGCAGCCGGGCTGACCGCACGGACCCGCGCGGGAGGGATCATGAACGACAACGTGTTCGAGACCGTCGTCGGCGCGGTCGTGCTCGTCGTGGCGGCGGTGTTCGCGGTCTACGCGGTGTCGAGCACCGATGTCGGCTCGGTTGAGGGCTACGAACTCAATGCCCGGTTCGAGCGCGTCGATGGCCTGGCACCGGGCGCCGACGTGCGCGTCAGCGGCATCAAGGTCGGGAGCGTGATCGAGCAGCGCCTCGATCCGGCCACCTACCAGGCGATCGTCCGCATGAGCATCGATCCCGCGGTCCGGCTGCCGGTCGATACCTCGGCCGGAGTGGTCAGCGACGGACTGCTCGGCGGCAAGTACATGTCGTTGAGTCCGGGCGGCGAGGAGGCGATGCTCGAGAGCGGCGGCGAGATCCGCTACACCCAGGCCTCGATCAGCCTTGAGCAGCTCATCGGCAAGTTCGTGTTCGGTGGCGCCGATAGCTCTGCGCCCTGATCGCGCCTCAGCATGCGTGGTCGCCCTGGCGTGCGGGGCGACGGCACTGGCCCTGCCGGCGGTAGCGGTCGCGGAAACGGCTGTCTTGCGCGGGCTCGACAAGGTCACCGCCCGTGTCTCGACGATCGAGGCTCCGGCTGGCAAGACAGTCCATTTCGGGACGCTCGATATCCTGGTGCGCGCCTGCAGCAAGCGGCCGCCGGAGGAGACGCCCGAGACCAGCGCGTTTCTCGAGGTCACCGAGCGTAAGCCGGGCGCGCCGCCGCAGCGCCTGTTCATGGGCTGGATGTTCGCCTCGAGCCCGGCGCTGTCGGCGCTGGAGCACCCGGTCTACGACCTATGGGTGATCGACTGCAAGACTGCCGCCCCCGACCAGCCGAGCGGCATCGAATAGAAGTCGGCGGCCTCGCGAAGGGCTGCGGCCAGCAGCGCATGATAGCGCTCACGGCCGATCTCGATCGCCCCGAAGCGCATGAGATGGCGCGTCACGAACTGGACATCGAGCAGGCGAAAGCGGGCGTAGCGCAGCCGTGCCACGAGGTGGACCAGTGCCACCTTGCTCGCGTCGGTCGCCCGGCTGAACATGCTTTCGCCGAAAAACGCCGCGCCGAGGGAGACGCCGTAGAGCCCGCCGACGAGCGCGCCGTCCCGCCAGCACTCGACGCTGTGCGCGCGCCCGAGCCGATGCAACCCAAGGTAGAGCCGTACGATCTCGTCGTTGATCCAGGTGCTCCACCGCCCCGGAGCCGGGGCGGCGCACGCGGCGAGCACGCCGGCAAAGTCGCCATCGATGCGGATGGCGAACCGGTCCTGGCGGACGAGGCGGGCGAGACGCCGCGGGATGTGCGCGGCGTCCAGCGGGAGAATGCCGCGGCAATCGGGATCGATCCAGTGGAGCTGCGGGTCGTGCCGATCCTCCGCCATCGGGAACACGCCGATGACGTAGGCGCGCAGCAGCAGCTCGGGCGTCAATCGAGTCATGCTATGGGCGCCGCGCCCGCCGCCTGTCGTTCGGCGATGAAGCGCTCGAGCCAGTGGATGTCGTAGTCGCCGTTGGCGAAGTCCGCCCGCGCCATCAGCGCCAGATGCAGCGGCAGCGTGGTCTCGATGCCCTCGATCACGTACTCCTCGAGCGCTCGACGCAGGCGCAGCACGCATTCGTTGCGGCTCGCGGCATGGGCGATCAGTTTGGCGATCAGGCTGTCGTAGTAGGGCGGCACCGGATAGCCGGCGTACAGCGCCGAATCAACGCGGACGCCGGGCCCGCCCGGTGCATGGTACTCGCTCACCCGGCCGGGCGAAGGCGCGAGCGTGAGCGGATTCTCGGCGGTAACACGGCACTCGATCGCGTGGCCCGAGAGGCGGATCGCGTCCTGGCCATAGCCGAGCGGGACGCCTGCCGCGACGCGGATCTGCTCGTGCACCAGGTCGAGGCCGGTGACCATCTCCGTCACCGGGTGCTCGACCTGCAGGCGCGTGTTCATCTCGATGAACGAGAACGCGCCGTCGGCGTAGAGGAACTCGACGGTGCCGAGGCCGCGGTAGCCGAGCGCCGTCATCGCCCGGGTCACGAGCGCGCCGATGGCGAGCCGCTGGTCGTGATTGAGGGCGGGGGAGGGGGCCTCCTCCACCAGCTTCTGGTGGCGCCGCTGCAGCGAGCAGTCGCGCTCGAAGAGGTGGACGACATTGCCGTGCGCATCGCCGAGCACCTGGACCTCGATGTGTCGCGGGTTGCTCAGGTACTTCTCGAGGTAGACCCGGTCGTCGCCGAAAGCGGCACGTGCTTCGGCGCGCGCCGCATCGACCAACTGAACCAGCTCCTCCGGTCGCTCCACCACTCTCATGCCACGGCCGCCGCCGCCCGCCGACGCCTTGATCAACACCGGGTAGCCCAGCGCCGCCGCCTCGGCCGCCGCGACCGCGGGGTCCTCGATCTGCCCGGCACTGCCGGGCACGAGCGGCACGCCGAGCCCGCGCATCGTCTCCTTGGCCTGGATCTTGTCGCCCATCAGCCGGATGTGCTCCGCCGTCGGCCCGATGAAGGTGTAGCCGTGCTCCTCGACGATCGCCGCGAACCGGGCGCTCTCGGACAGGAAACCGTAACCGGGATGGATCGCGTCCGTGTCGGTGATCTCGGCGGCCGAGATGATCGCAGGGATGTTGAGGTAGCTCTGTGCGGCGGGCGGCGGGCCGATGCACACGGCCTCGTCGGCCAGGCGCACGTGCATGGCGTCGGCGTCGGCGGTCGAGTGGACCGCGACGGTGCGGATGCCCAACTCGCGGCAGGCGCGATGGATGCGGAGGGCGATCTCGCCCCGATTGGCGATGAGAACCTTCTCGAACATCGCTACTCGATGATCGCCAGGACCTCGCCGTACTCAACCGGCGCGCCATCGGCGACGAGTACGCGGGCGACTCGGCCCGAGCGCGGCGCTGGAATCGGGTTCATCGTTTTCATCGCCTCGATGATGAAGAGCGTCTGGCCTTGCTGCACGGAATCGCCGGGGCGAACGAACGGGGCCGTGCCCGGCTCGGGCGCCACATAGAGGGTGCCGACCATGGGCGAGGTCACGGCGCCGGGAAGCGTGGCGATGGGCGGACCGTCCTCGGCGGGGGCACTGGGCGCCGCCGGGCGCGTGTCCGCTGGCACGGCGACCGCGAGCGGCGCGGCTGGCGCAATGACTCCGGCTCGCGCCACGCGAACGCGCCGGTCGCCGATGGCCACCTCGATCTCCGTGAGGCCCGTCTCGGCGAGCAGGTCGGCGAGCTCGCGGATGAGGTCCTTGTCGATGTCGGGACCGGTCATTCCCGGGACGGTCGTGGCGCCAAGGCCTCGAGGGCGAACAGGTAGCCCCGCGCGCCCAGCCCACAGATCACGCCGCGCGCGATCGGGCTGATGAAGGAGCGGTGGCGGAACGGTTCGCGGCGAAAGACGTTGCTCAGGTGCACCTCGATCACGGGCAAGCTGCACAAGCGGAGCGCATCGGCGATGGCGAGCGAGGTATGGGTGTAGGCACCGGCGTTGAGGATGATGCCGCTGGCGGTGCCGCGCGCCTCCTGGATCCAGTCGACGAGCTCGCCCTCGTGGTTCGACTGGCGCACCGCGATCGCGACGCCGAGTTCGGCGGCCCGCGCCTGCAGCGCGGCCTCGATGTCGCGGAGGGTCTCCCGGCCATAGATTTCCGGCTCGCGCTCGCCCAGGAGATTGAGGTTGGGTCCGTTCAGGACCAGGATCGTAGCGGCCATTCCCCGCATCACCGCCCGAGAGCCGGCGCAAAACGCCGTGGTTGGCCAAGGGTTAACACGGCGCCGCGGCCTCTTACGAGCGAAAACCGGCCGGCGCTGGCCACCGGGCGTCGCTTCAGCGGATGTTAACCCGAACGCTCCATCCTGGCATGTCTGTTGCCACAAGAAAGGGGGCCGGGACGTTGGCCGAGGCAGCAGTTACGCGTACCTCGAGCACGATCTTGGGCAGTGCGCGCCAGGTCATGGAGCGCCGGATGGCGATTTGGCTCCTGCGCTACTGGCGCGGTCTGGCCGGGCATGGCCGATCCCATCCACGCTATGTCGAGTTCGACCCGGCGACCCTGCCCGACGTGTGGGACACTTGTTTCGTCATCGGCCACGATGGCAATGGCGGCGTGCTGAATCACGTCGGGCCGGCGCTGCACGGCGTCGAGATCGCGAATACCCCCCAAGCGCGCTTGGCCGACGTGCGCCCCGGCTCGGTGCTGCACGGGCTCCTCGATCGCGCCGAGCTCGTGGCGGCGCGCGGGGTTCCGGTCCTGTTCCGCGGTGTGCTGGCCACGCCCGCCCGCCACCTGTTCCGCTCCGTCGGGCTGCCGTTCGGCGACCCGGCCGCAGGCGTGCAGCAGGTCGTGTGCGCGGTGGGCTTCCGCAGCCCATCCGTGAGGACCGCATGAGCGCGGCGGCGGCGATCGAGACCGGCCCCGCCGACGCGAAGGGGCGCGCGTTCGCGCTGCACGGCCAGCGGGCCGGACGCTGGCGGCTCGATGCCCTGTTCGATGACCTCACCGTCGCCCAGTTCGAGGCCGAGCATCTGGCCGAGGAGCGGTTCTACGATGCGGTCCGCGTCGATGCCCTCACCGACCTTCGCGCCACCGCCACCACCGGCGCGACGATGATCGAGCTCAGCGGGAGGCGCGAGGAGACGGCCGACCCGCCCACCGGACGGCGCCTGCGCCGCTGGCCCGCCGCATGGGCTGTTGCCGTCCTCACCCTCGGTGCGGCGTTCCTCTATCTCCTGGCGGCGCTGGCTCTGAGCCGTCTCTGAGCCGTCGCGGTTGAAAGCACGGCACGCGCAACCCATACTTTAACCAAGGCCGGCCGAGGGTGGGCGCGCCGAGGGCTGAAGTGGTGATCTCCGTCACGATAAACGGCCATTCGCGCGACCTGCCGCACGCGCTGAGCGCCGCAGAGCTGCTGCGGCATCTCGCGCTCGACCCGAGCAAGGTCGCGCTCGAGCGCAACCTTGAGATCGTGCCGCGCTCGGCTTACGGCGAGACCCAGATCGCGGCCGGCGACCGCATCGAGATCGTGCACTTCATCGGCGGCGGCACCTCGCCAGCGCGCCTTCAGCCCGTGGTGGAGGATGTCCTCGAGGTCGCTGGCCGGCGGCTGTCCTCACGCCTCATCGTCGGCACCGGCAAATACCGAGACTTCGACCAGACCCGCGCCGCGATCGAGGCGTCGGGCGCCGAGGTGGTGACGGTCGCGGTGCGACGGGTGAACATCACCGACCCCAAGGCGCCGATGCTGGTCGATTATCTCGACCCCAAGCGGTACCTGTACCTGCCCAACACCGCCGGTTGCTCCACCGCCGAGGAGGCGGTGCGGACCCTGCGCCTGGCGCGCGCGGCGGGTGGGTGGACGCTGGTCAAGCTCGAGGTGCTGGGCGACCAGAGGACGCTGTTCCCCGACATGATCGAGACCCTGCGCGCCGCCGAGCTCCTGGTGCGCGAGGGCTTCTCGGTGATGGTCTACTGCAGCGACGATCCGATCCTCGCCAAGCGCCTGGAAGAGATCGGCTGCTGTGCCATCATGCCACTGGCGGCGCCGATCGGCTCGGGCCTCGGCATCCAGAACCCGATCAACATCCGGCTCATCGTCGAGCAGTCGCGGGTGCCGGTGATCGTCGATGCCGGAGTGGGGACGGCGTCCGATGCCGCGATCGCCATGGAGCTCGGGTGCGACGGCGTACTGATGAATACCGCCATCGCCGAGGCGAAAGACCCGATCATGATGGCGCGCGCGATGCGCCACGCGGTTACGGCTGGCCGGCTCGCGTACCTCGCCGGGCGCATGCCGAAGAAGCGCTACGCCGATCCGTCATCGCCGCTGCACGGTTTGATCTGAGCGGTCGGCGTGCGCCACGGGCGCCCGCCGCAGCGCGGGTGGGGGAGAGAAGGATGGCGGATCTGTTCTTCAATCCGATGGGCACGGACGGTTTCGAGTTCATCGAGTACACCGCGCCCGACGCGGCCACGCTCGCGGACCTGTTCGCGAAGATGGGCTTCGCCACCGTCGCCCGCCATCGCTCCAAACGGGTCACCCTGTTCCGCCAGGGCGACATCAACTTTATCGTCAATGCCGAGCCCGACAGCTTCGCCCCGGCGTTCGCGCGGGTGCACGGTCCCTCGATCTGCGTCATCGCCTTTCGGGTGCGCGATGCCGCCATGGCGCACCGCCGCGCGCTCGAGCTCGGCGCCTAGTCGCACGCCGGACCGGTCGGACCAATGGAACTCAACATCCCGGCGATCGAGCGCGACCAGATCGCCCGCGGCGTGCTTCAGGCCTGAGGAGGGGCGACGATGCGACGATGGATCGTGCTGCCGCGCACCGACGGCGTGTTCTCGCGCCAAGCCCACGCCGATCTGCCACACGGCACGTTCGAGCGCGAGATCGGCCGCGAGGGCTTTGCCGGCCCGGCGACCCACGTGTACCACAGCCATCCGCCGACCGGCTGGGTCGGGTGGGAGGGGCCGTTGCGGCCCCGCGCCTTCGATTGCGATCGCCTCGACGCGCTCGCCGTTGCGCGCAGTCCCGCTGCTCGGCAACGCTCACCTGCAGAATATCGCTTCTGGCGCTGTGCCGCGAGGGTGGACCACCTGGTCCGCAATGCCGACGGCGATGATCTTCTGTTCGTTCACGCCGGCGCCGGCGACCTCTTTTGCGACTTCGGTCACCTGCCATTCGGCGACGGCGACCTTGTCGTCCTGCCGCGCGGCACCATGTGGCGGATTGAACCGCGAGAACCGGTGGCGGCGTTGCTGGTCGAGGCGACAGGGGAGGGCTACGCGCTGCCCGAGCGCGGGCTGGCTGGCGAGCACGCGATCTTCGATCCCGCGGTCCTCGACGTCCCGGCGCTCGACGACGCCTTCCGCAACCAGCAGGCCGATGAGGGCGAGGTCTGGCGCGTGGTCATCAAGCGGCGGGGCCAGCTCAGCACCATAACGTATCCCTACAACCCGCTCGACGCCCTGGGCTGGAAGGGGACGCTCGTGCCGGTGCGGCTCAACTGGCGCGATATCCGCCCGCTGATGAGCCACCGCTATCACCTGCCGCCCTCGGCCCACACCCAGTTCGTCGCCGAGCGCTTCGTGGTGAGCGCGTTCGTGCCGCGCCCGATGGAAAGCTATCCCGGCGCCCTCAAGGTGCCGTTCTTCCACTCGAACGACGACCATGACGAGGTCATCTTCTACCATCGCGGCAGCTTTTTCAGTCGCTACAACATCCGCGCCGGCATGATCACGCTGCATCCGGCCGGTGCGCCGCATGGGCCGCATCCCAAGGCGCTGCAGGCGGGCCGCCAGCGCCATCGCGATGCCACCGACGAGGTGGCCGTCATGATCGACGCCTGCGACGCACTCGATGTATCGGCCGAGGCGAGCGCGGTGGAGTGGCCCGGCTATGTCGAGTCGTGGCGGCAGGCGGCGGCCGGATAGGCGATGAAGCTTGGCTCGCTGCGGGCAGGTCGCGATGGCCGGCTGATCGTCGTCTCGTCCGACCTGGTCCGCGCGGTCGCGGTGCCCGACATCGCGCCGACGTTGCAGGCGGCGCTCGACGATTGGCGCCATGCCGCGCCGGCCCTGGCCGTGGTCGCCCACCGGCTCGATGCCGATCGGGACGCCCGAGCGTTTGCGCTCGATCCGCGTGCGCTCGCGGCGCCGCTGCCGCGCGCCTATCAATGGGCGGACGGCAGCGCCTATCTCGGTCACGTCGAACTGGTTCGCAAGGCCCGCGGCGCCCCGCTGCCCGACATCCTGCTGCGCGAGCCGTTGTTGTACCAGGGCGGGTCCGATCACTTCCTCGGACCGCACGAGGATATCTTGCTTGCCGAGGAGTCCTGGGGCCTTGACTTCGAGGCCGAGGTCGCCGTCATCACCGATGATGTGCCGGCGGGCACCACGACGGCGCAGGCCGGCGCGCACATCGTCCTTGTGCTCCTGGTGAACGATGTGAGCCTGCGCAATCTCATCCCGAACGAGATCGCCAAGGGCTTCGGCTTCTTTCAGAGCAAGCCGGCGAGCGCGTTCTCGCCGGTCGCGGTGTCGCCCGACGAGCTTGGCGCCGCTTGGGATGGCGCGAAGCTGTCGCTGCCGCTTCTCAGCTACCTCAACGATGCGCCGTTCGGCTGGCCCAACGCAGGCGTCGACATGACCTTTTCGTTCCCCGAGCTGATCGCCCACGCGGCCAAGACCCGTTCGTTGGGCGCCGGCTCCATCATCGGCTCGGGCACAGTCTCCAATCGCGACCGCGCCGTCGGCTCCTCCTGCATCGCCGAGCGGCGCATGATCGAGACGCTCGACGCCGGCGCCCCGCTGACGCCGTTCCTGCGCTGGGGAGACCGCGTGCGCATCGAGATGCGAGATGCCTCTGGCGACTCGCTGTTTGGCGCCATCGCTCAGCGCGTCGCGGAACCCATTGGCTCGGCCGGAGCCAGTACCGCACGCGGGGGTGCCACTGCCAAGGTGGCGCGGGCATGAAGCTCTATGGCTATTTCCGGTCGTCCGCGTCCTACCGCGTGCGCATCGCGCTGAACCTCAAGGGCTTGCCCCACGAGACCGTGCCCGTGCACCTGGTGCGCGGCGGCGGCGAACAGTTCGATCCCGGCTACCTGCAACTCAACCCTCAGGCCCAGGTGCCGGCGCTCGTTGACGACGAGGTCGTGATCACGCAGTCGATGGCCGTCGTCGAGTACCTCGAGGAGATCTACCGGACGCCGCCGCTGCTCCCGTCCGACGCCGGCGCGCGCGCGCGGGTGCGCGCCC
The DNA here is from genome assembly GCA_016869335.1 of Alphaproteobacteria bacterium. Classification (GTDB taxonomy): domain Bacteria; phylum Pseudomonadota; class Alphaproteobacteria; order VGEJ01; family VGEJ01; genus VGEJ01. Next base: position 12,770 of record VGEJ01000019.1, read on the forward strand.
TCTGCCAGGTGGTCGCCTGCGACATCCACCCGCTGAACAACCTGCGGGTGCTGCGCTACCTCTCGGGCAATCTCGGCCTCGACGAGACCGCCAAGATGCGGTGGTATCGCCACTGGGTTCGCGAGGGCCTCGCGGCGCTCGAGGCGCTGCTCAACCGCCATCCCATGACCGGCACGTTCTGCCATGGCGAGCGGCCGACGATGGCGGACCTGTTTCTTGTGCCGCAGATCTACAACGCGCGCCGGTTCAATTGCCCCGTGCAGGATTACCCGACGATCGTGCGGATCGACGCGAACTGTCGTGCGCTACCGGCCTTCCAGGCCGCGGCGCCGGAAGCCCAGCCCGACTTCGCCTGAGCGGATCAGGCGACGGTCAGCAGGTCGTGCAGCCGGAGCGGGCCTCGGCGACGATCGTGCGCAGTCGCTCGATACCGACCGCGCCGGGCACGAGTTGCTCGCCGATCACGAACGCGGGCGTGCCGCTAACGCCGAGCATGTCGGCGAGGCGATAGCTGGTCGCGATCACCTCGGCAACCCCGGCCGATGAGGCCTCGGCCGCGATCGCCGCCGCATCGATCCCCACTTCGGCCACGATCTGGTCGAGCGCCGCCTTGTCGAGTGCGCCTCGGCTCTCCATCAGGGCGCCGTGGAGCGCGAGATACTTGTCGGGCGCGGCGCGCAGCGTCGCGATGGCGTACTGGCTCGCGAGCGTCGATTCCGGCCCGAGGATCGGGAACTCGCGCAGCACGACCCGCACCCCGGGATCCTCGGCGATGAACGCCGCGACCGTGGGGTAGGCGCGCTTGCAATAGGAGCAGCGGTAGTCGAAGAACTCGACGATCGTTACATCGCCGCTCGGATTGCCCATGACGAATGCATGGGGGTCGTTCAGCAGCGCATCGCGGTGGGCGGCGATGATCTCCCGCGTCGTCTGGGCGGCCGCCAGCCGCTTCTCCTCCTCGAGGCGTGCGCTCGCGCGCTCGATGATGTCGGGGTGCGCGAGGATATAGGATTCGATCAGCGCCTCGACCGCACGGACCTGTGCGGGCGTCAGCGCGTCCTCGGCCCGGCCACCGAGCGGCCACGACAGAAGGACCAGCGCGAGGGCGATGGCGGTCCAGCGGTAGATCGTGCGGGCGGCTCGCGTCACGTCCATCCTCGTGATTGCCGCACCATTATGTCGCCGGGCGCGCGGCGCGGCAACGCTGAGAGCGTCACGTCGGCGTGATCGACCTAGTTGCTGCGCGCGGTGGCGTTGAGGATGTCCTGTGCCTTGAGCCAGCCGGGCGAGCCCTCGGGCAGCCGGGCGAGGGCGTGCTCGGCGTGCATGCGGGCGTCGTCGTGCCGGCCGACCAGGAGGTTCTCCTCGGCGCTGGCCAGCGCCGAAAGACCGAGGTTGCTGCTGCGGCCGTAGGCGATCGCGAGTTGGCGCCACGCCCCCGGATTGTCGCGGTCCGCGCGCACGGCGCTGTCGAGGAGGTCGATGGCGCGGGCATCGAGCGCCGGGTCTTCGAGCGCGATCTGCACGGTGGCGAGGCCGACCTTCAGCAGCGGCGCGCCCGGCCGCGCCGCCACGGCGCGCTCGTAAGGCGCCATCGCCTCCCGCGTCCGCCCGTTCTCGAACAGCATCTGCCCCTTGAGTTCGAGAAAGTAGGGGTCCGCCGGATGCTCCGCGATCAAGCCATCGATCTCGGCCAGCGCCGCCTCGAGGCGGGGGATGCGGTAGAGCGCGATCGCTCGCGCATAGCGGGCCTGCAGGCTGCGATCCGTCGCCGGGTACGCGCCGAGGGTCTGGCGGGGCGGCTTGAGGAAGCCCTCGATCTTGGCCTGCATCCGCGCGTGCGCGGTGGCCAGCTCGGGCGGATAGGGTCGTCCCGTGCCGCCGCCGCGCTCGATGTGCCCGCGAATGGTGGCGATCCGCTCGGCGGTCAGGGGATGCGACTGGATGTAAGGGTCCTGACTCGTGGCGAGCAACGCCTGCTGATCGGCGAGCGTTTCGAGCAGCGCCAGCATGTGCTCCGCCGAGTAGCCGAGCCGATCGAGGAGCTTCAGCGCCGCCTGGTCCGCCGCCGACTCCTGTGCCCGGCTGTACTGGAGCAGCGCGCGCTCGGCGACGTGCTGGCCGCCCGCCATGACCGCGCCGCCCACGTCGGGTGCGCCGGCAACGGCCGCGGCGACACCGAGCACCATCGACAGGATGGCGGTACTGCTGGCGTTGCGCAAGGCGTCCTGGGTGCGGGCGAGGTGTCCGCCCATGATGTGCCCGAGTTCGTGGGCGATGACGCCGATCACTTGCCCCGGGGAGTCTGCGGCTAGCAGAAGACCAGTGAAGATGAAGATGCGCTGGCCGCCCGCGACGAACGCGTTGATCTGCGGATCGCTGACCAAGTGCACCGACACGGCTTCGGCGTCGAGCCCGGCCGCCGCGAAAAGTGGTGTCGCGTAGGCGCGGATGGTATCTTCGATCTCGGCGTCGCGGATGAGCGACAGCCCGCGCGACGCCGCCCAGCCATCGCCGCCCGGCAGGGAGAGCGCCAGCACCGCCAAGAAACTAACGCCCAGGATGCGCTTCAGCAACAGTCCTTTCCGCGTGCATCGGTGGCACCCTAGGCGGCGCGCCGGGATGCGTCAATCGCGGCTCCGCGTATTGGCCGCCTTGGCCCTTGTGCTCGCCGCCTGCGGCCGCCCGCCACCGGTCGGCGTCCCCGGCGAGGTCCGCGGCTTCGCCGGTGGCGTGGTGGCCGATGAGGCCAACGCCGCGACCGCGGCCGCGGCCGTCCTCCGCGGGGGCGGCACGGCGGTCGATGCGGCCGTGGCCCTTTACTTCGTGCTCGCGGTGACGCACCCGGCCGCCGCCGGACTGGGCGGAGGCGGTGTCTGCCTGAACTACCACGCGCTCACCGCGAGCGCCGAGAGCGTCGAGTTCCTGCCACGCCGGCCCGCGGCCGGCGGCGCCATCGCCGTTCCCGGCTCGGTTCGCGGCCTCGCCGCGCTGCACGGGCGCTACGGACGCCTGCCCTGGGGCACGCTGATCGAGCCCGCCCAGCGCCTGGCCCGCGACGGCCACCGGCTGGCGCGTGTCGCCGCCGCCGGACTCGCCGCCGCCGGGGCGCTGCGGGTCGATCCGCATCTGCGCGCGCTCTTCGTCGATGCAGACGGCCGGCCGCTCGCCGAGGGCCGGGAGCTGGTACAGATCGAACTCGGCGCGGTGCTCAGCCAGATCATGCGGCGGGGCGCGACCGAGATCTATGGCGGTGGCACGGGCCGTCTCCTGGTCGAGGCCAGCGTGGCGTTGGGCGGCGGCCTCGCCATGGCCGATCTCCGTGCCTATCAGGCACATTGGCGGCCGGCGCAGGGCACGGACGTCGGCGAGACGACACTGTACGGCGCCGATTCGCCGCCGTTGGGTAGCGGCGTTGCCATCAGACTGTGGCAAGCCCTGGCGCAGGGTGGCTGGGCCGAGGCCGATGCGGCGGGACGGCAGGCGCTCGTCAGCACGGCCATGCGCCAGGCTGATGGCGAGGGCGCGGCGACATCGGTCGGCGCGCCGGGCGAGAGGACGAGCTTTGTGGTCGCGGACCGCGGCGGCTCGGCCATCGCCTGCGCGCTCGCCTTGGGCGGGCCGCTCGGCAGCGTCGGGTCCGCCCCGCCGACCGGTATCGCGTTCGCGCCGGTGGCCGCCGCCGCGCCTGACG
>VGEJ01000020.1 GCA_016869335.1 Alphaproteobacteria bacterium
CCCCGGCGCGCGCAAGCGCGCACTGCCCGAAGCGCCACGCCCGCAGGTCGCCGGCGTCGCCGAGACCCCGCCGCCGGGCTCCGACTGGCTGCACGAGATCAAGTTCGATGGCTATCGCACGCTGGCCGTCATCTCCGCGGGTGCCGTCCGCCTGCTCACGCGCAACGGGCTGGATTGGACCGATCGTTACGGACCCATCGCTCCGGCCCTGGCCAAGCTCGACTGCCGCGCCGCGCTAATCGATGGCGAGGTGTGCGCCCAGGACGCTCGCGGCCACACCTCGCTCGGCGCCCTGCAGGAGGCGCTCGCGGACGGGCCGCGACACGATCTCACCTATTTCTGTTTCGATCTCCTACATCTCGATGGCTACGACCTGACGGGCGCACCGCTCACGCGGCGCAAGGCGACGCTGCGCGGGTTGCTCGAAGGCCACGTCGACGAACGCTCGGTGTTGCAGTACAGCGAACATGTCGCCGGCAACGGCGCCGCGTGCTTCGATGAGGCGGCGCGCCACGGTCTCGAGGGCATCGTGTCCAAGCGCGCCGACGCGCCCTATCGGCCGTGGCGCGGCACCGACTGGCTCAAGGTCAAGTGCGTGGCGGCCGATGATTTCCTGATCGTCGGCTATGGCGAGAGCGCGGCGGCCGGCGGTCTCAGCGCGCTTCTGCTGGCCGATACGGCGCCCCAGGGGTTGCGCTACGCAGGCAAGGTCGGAACCGGTTTCTCGCAGGCCGAGGCCCGCCGCCTCGTGACCACGCTCAAGCCGCTGGCGCGCGCCGAGCCGGTGTTCGCCGATCTCCCGAAGTCCGAGCGCTCGGGCGTGACGTGGGTCGAGCCGCGCCTCGTTGCCGAAATGCAGTACCGCGGCCGCACCCGACCAAGACGATCACGATCGAGCGGCTCGTCGACGCCGCCGAGATCGATCCGCTCTACCTCGACTCGAGCTATTTCATGGCCCCGGATGGTCCGGTGGCCGAGGAAGCCTACCGTGTCATCCACGACGCGATGCGCGAGAAGCACAAGGCGGCGCTGGCGAAGGTGGTCCTCTCCGCGCGCGAGCGCCAGGTGCTGCTGACAGTGCGCGATCATGGCTTCGTCCTGACCACGCTCAGGGCCGCCGACGAGGTGCGCGCGCACCAGGCCTACTTCGAGGAGATCGGCTCAGACAAGCTCGACCCTGACATGATCAAGCTCGCCGAGACGATCATCGAACGGGCCGATGGCCACTTCGATCCCTCCCAGTTCGTGGGTGCGTATCAACAGGCGCTGGTCGAGCTGGTGAAGGCGAAGGTCAAGGGCGCCGCGCCGGTCGTCGCCAAGTCGCCCGAGCGCGGCAAGGTGATCAACCTGATGGACGCGCTGAAGCGCAGCCTCGAGCAGGAGGAGCTGCGCAAGCCGCCGGCGCCAGGCCGAGGCGCCGCCGGCCCAGGCCAAGCCGCGGCGTGCGCGTTCGGCCTGAGGCGACGCGGGAGGTGGCGATGCAGTGAACGCGCTCCGGGGCAAGCGTTTCGCCTTCATCGGCGCGATGGGCTTCGGCCAGCGCCGCGCCGCGGCACGCCTCATCGAGGCTGCCGGCGGCACCGTGCGTCGGGCGCTCATGCGCTCGACACACTACCTGGTGATCGGTCACGGTGCCCATCGTGAGCTGCGCACCGGCCGGCTCGAGGCGGCGATCACCGAAGCCGGCCGACGTGCGGTCAGGGTGGCGAGCGAGAACACGGCGCTCCGCCTGTCCGGTGCCCTGAGCGAGCTGATCGCGATCGAGCGGACGCGCGGCCGCAGCGGTGAGGCGCGGGCGCCCTACCAGCGCGCGCTTGCAATCGACCAGGACGACGCCGAGGCGTGGTACAACCTCGCGCACCTCGATGCCTCGCTCGGCCATCGCGCTGCCGCGCGCGAGGCCTTGGAGCGGGCGTTGGCCGTCGATCCCGAGTATGCCGACGCGGTCTTCAACCTAGCGGAACTCGACTACCGAGCGGGCGAGCTGCGCGCCGCGATCGCGAGTTGGGAGCGGTATCTCACCCTCGATCCCGCCGGCGAGTGGGCGCGACGGGCGCGGCGCGCGCTGACCGTATGCCGGCACCAGCTCGCCCGCGCGACTGGCCGCGGCGCGGCGCGCCCCGTGACGGCGCCCTTGAAGCGTTAGCGCAGCGCCATATATCCAGGTCTGCCGGGCGCCTGTGGGGCCTGGCGTAAACCTGACCGGGCCGGCCTGACGGTGGCCCGGGCGCATTGCTCCGAGGAGGATGTGTGATGACGACATTCGATTTCTCTCCCCTGTTCCGCTCGACGATCGGGTTCGACACCATGACGCGGCTGCTCGAGGGCACGCTCGGCGCCGAGGAGATGTCGAGCTATCCGCCCTACAACATCGAGAAGACGGGCGAGAACCGCTATCGCATCTCGATGGCCATCGCCGGGTTCGGCGAGGACGACGTGAGCATCGAGGTCAAGGAGAACATGCTCCACGTGGTTGGCGAGCGGAAGGAGGATGACCGCGACAGGGTTTACCTCCACCGCGGCATCGCCGCCCGTGCCTTCCGGCGCCAGTTCCAGTTGGCGGACCACGTCGAGGTGGTCGGCGCGCGGCTGGAGCGGGGCCTGCTGATCATCGACCTGGCGCGCGAACTGCCCGAGGCGCTCAAGCCCCGGCGCATCCACATCTCGACCGGCGGGCCAGGCAAGCTGGTCGAGGGCAAGAAGAGCGCGGCCTGAGACGCCAGGGTGGCGCGGGCGTCGCCGCCCGCGCCACCTCACCCCCACGCTACCCCACCCCGGGTGTCCACGCCGTGACGGCGCGCCTTTCGGGCGCACGGTGGAGCCGCTAGCATGAGCCCAGCGTAGAACATCCCTGAGCGCGGGGAGGTGTAGTCATGCGTGCATCCTGGGGTCGGCCTCGCTTTCGCGGCGGCCGCGCTGCCCGCGCTGGCGGGCGCCGACATAACCGAGACGGGCGGCCTCGGCTTCGTCCTAGCGGCCGAGGTCGACGTCTGGGCGGAGCGGGCCGCGGCGGAATGGGAGAGCTTCTCGGTCGAGGAGACGCTCGCCCTCGCCCGAGCGATCAGCGAGGCCGAGGACGGCGACCCGACACGGCTCGCCGAGATCGCACCGGCCGCCGGCGGGGTCGATCCGGCCGCCGCCGCGGCCGCTGTCGCCAGGCTTGGGCATGATGCGGTTGCGGTGCTCGCCGACCCCGCGCTCGGCGAAATAGAGCGCGCGGCCCGCTTCGCTGACCTGTTCCGGCGCGACTTCGATATCCCCCTCATCGCCCGCTTCGCGCTCGGGCGCTACTGGAAGTCGGCCACCGCGCCCGAGCGCGAGGCATAATCTGGCGGCGTTTACCGCGGCCATTGTCCATAACTATTCGGCGCGGCTCGGCGGCCTCGATCTCGCCGCGTTCACGGTCATGCGGGCCGAGCCCGCCGGCACTCAGGATGTGCTGGTGGCGACGCGCGCCGAGCGGCCGGGCCAGAGCCCGGTGGATCTGGTCTGGCGTGTGCGCCCGCGCGAGGGCCGCTACCTGGTCATCGACGTGATGTTCGAGGGGGTGAGCCTGGCGCTGACCAAGCGCGAGGAGTTCGCTTCGATCATCCAGAACAGCGGCGGCCGGCTCGACATCCTGATCGCCAGGCTCAACGACTCGACGACCTAAGGCGGGCCACGGGCCACGCGGGTGTCGCCGGCAGGATGCCCTTGCACTGCGGCCCGGGCGCGGGATAATCGATGCCGGGACGCGGGTGTAGCTCAATGGCAGAGCAGAAGCTTCCCAAGCTTACGACGAGGGTTCGATTCCCTTCACCCGCTCCACCCAGAATATAACTTATATATCAAAGAGTTATAGCGGGATCATGGCGCCATTGTGGGGCGTTTTTCAGGGGTGGTTTTGGGAATTGGGTCCACTTTGGGTCCAACAAGACGCCTGCTAGGACCGCCGGCACCATGCCGAGGGGGGGTGTGTTCTTACCCCTCGCGCAACCGTTCAACCGCGCAACCGCTCGCCGCGGTTACCGATGGCCACTCCTACCGCGCGGTCAGAACGATCACCGGGGCCGCCAGTCGCGCGCGAGCCGTTGCGCCTCGGCGATCCGCGCCGGCGCGGCGCCTGCCGCTCACGATCCGTACCCCGCGGCCATTCCCGTCTCCGCCGCTCGTGGCCAGACCGTGAGCTTAGCCGATCCCTCCCAGATCGGGGAGCGCTTCGCCGATCTGGCGGTGTTGAGCGCGCCGCCGGCGACACCTGGCGTGCCCGAACCCTCCTCGGCGGCGCGTCTTGCGCTCGGCCTCGGCGCCCTCGCCGTTCCGCTGGCGCAGAAGCGGCCCACCCGCACCTGAGAGGACGATGATCGTCATCCCGGCCGGCAGGATGTTGGGCGCGATCTCGCTCGGGGTTCTCGGGCGCTGCGCCTCCTCGACGAGCGCGATCACACGATCGAGAAACGTCGAGCCCTGCGCCGCGGTAATGCGGGCCTTGACCCAATCTGAGATAGAACGGGGGTGTCGACTCTCTGAGCCGTTGACAAGGGGAATGGGGCGGCCTAGGTAAAGGGTATCAACTTGGTCCCATTTGAACCAGAACGGGCGAGGCGGTGATCCGGCTCAGTCGGATGGCGGACTACGCGGTCGTGCTGATGAATCACATCGCGCGCTCGGAGGCTGCGGCGCACAACGCGGCCGAGATCGCGGCCGCGGCCCATCTGCCCACGCCGACCGTGAGCAAGCTCCTCAAGCGCCTGGCCAAAGCCGGGCTGCTGCAATCCACCCGAGGCGCCCACGGGGGCTACGCGCTCGGCGGAGCGCCGCATGCGATATCGATCGCGGCGATCATTGCCGCGGTCGATGGCCCGATCGCCCTCACCGATTGTCTCGAGGGCGGCGGCGGCGACTGTGAGATCGAGGCGATCTGCCCGGTGCGGCACAACTGGCAGGTCATCAACGACGCCGTGTGTGGCGCGCTGCAGCGGGTGACGCTGGCCGACCTCGCGCCGCACCGCGACTTCCGCGCGTGGGACGCTCCACGCCGCTCTGAACACGCCGAGGCATGATGACCGCCGTGACCGAACCGTTGGCCGATCCCGGGGCCGAGGCGCGCGGGTTTGCCGAGCAGGCCTACAAGTACGGCTTTGTCACCGACATCGAGGCGGAGCACCCGCCCAAGGGTATTAACGCCGACATCGTCCGGTACATTTCCGCCCGGAAGGGCGAGCCCGAGTGGCTGCTCGAATGGCGGCTCCGCGCCTTCAAGGTATGGGAGGAGCGCTTCCTGCCCGCCGGCGACCCGACCTGGGCCAATATCCGCTACCCGGGGATCGACTACCAGGACGCCTACTACTATGCGGCGCCCAAGTCGGGGAACCAGCCGAAGAGCCTGGACGAGGTCGATCCGGAGCTCCTGAGGACCTACGAGAAGCTCGGCATTCCGCTCGGCGAGCGGGCCTTGCTCGCCGGCGTCGCAGTCGATGCAGTGTTCGACTCGGTCTCGGTCGCGACCACGTTCAAGAAGACGCTGGCGGAGAAGGGCGTCATCTTCTGCTCGATGGCCGAAGCGGTGCGCGAGCACGGCGAGCTCGTCCGCCGCTACCTCGGCAGCGTCGTGCCCTACACCGATAATTTCTTCGCCACGCTCAACTCGGCGGCGTTCTCCGACGGCACGTTTGCCTACATCCCGCCCGGCGTCCGCTGCCCGATGGAGCTGTCCACCTACTTCCGGATCAATGCCGCCAACACCGGCCAGTTCGAGCGCACCCTCATCATCGCCGACGTCGGGAGCTACGTGAGCTATCTCGAGGGCTGCACCGCGCCCATGCGCGATGAGAACCAGCTCCATGCCGCGGTCGTCGAACTGATCGCGCTCGATGACGCCGAGATCAAGTACTCGACGGTGCAGAACTGGTACCCGGGCGACCGCGAGGGACGCGGCGGCATCTACAATTTCGTCACCAAGCGCGGCGCCTGCCGCGGCCGGCGCTCGACCATCTCGTGGACCCAGGTCGAGACCGGCTCGGCGATCACGTGGAAGTACCCGAGCTGCATCCTCCAGGGTGAGGGCTCGGTCGGCAAGTTCTATTCGGTGGCGATCACCAACAACTACCAGCAGGCCGACACCGGCACGAAGATGATCCACCTCGGGCCCGACACGCGCTCGACAATCGTCTCGAAGAGCATCTCGGCGGGGCGCGGCCAGAACACCTACCGCGGGCTGGTGCGCATTCAGCCCAAGGCGGCCCGGGCGCGCAACTACACGCAGTGCGATGGCCTCCTGCTCGGCGACACGTGCGGCGCGCACACCGTGCCCTACATCGAGGTCAAGAATCGCTCGGCCCGGGTCGAGCACGAGGCGACCACCTCGCGCATCAGCGACGATCAACTGTTCTACTGCCGCCAGCGCGGCCTGGCGCCCGAGGACGCGGTCGGCCTGATCGTGCACGGCTTCTGTCGCGAGGTGCTGCAAGAGCTGCCGATGGAGTTCGCGGTCGAGGCGCAGAAGCTGCTCGCCGTGAGCCTCGAAGGCAGCGTCGGTTAGAGGTCGGCGCATGCTCGTCATCGACAATCTGCACGTCTCTGTCGGCGGCAAGGAAATCCTGCGCGGGCTGAGCCTCACCCTCCCCGCCGGCGCGGTACATGCTGTGATGGGGCCGAACGGATCGGGCAAGAGCACGCTCGCGCACGTGCTCGCCGGCCGCGAGGGCTACACGGTGACGGCCGGGACGGCGCGCTTCGCCGGCCAGGACCTGCTCGGGTTGCCGGCCGAGGAACGGGCGCACCTGGGCATCTTCCTCGGCTTTCAGTACCCGGTCGAGATCCCCGGCGTCAGCACGATGTACTTCCTCAAGGCAGCGGTGAACGCGCAGCGCAAGCACCGCGGCGAGCCCGAGCTCGACGCGATGGAGTTCCTCAAGGTCCTGCGCCGCGAGATCAAGGGCCTCGGGATGGACGAGGCGATGGCACAGCGGCCGCTCAACGTCGGCTTCTCGGGCGGCGAGAAGAAGCGCAACGAGGTGCTGCAACTCGCCCTCCTGCGGCCAAAACTCGCCGTCCTCGATGAGACCGATTCCGGGCTCGACATCGACGCGCTCAAGACCGTGGCCGCGGGCGTCAACGCGCTGCGGGCGCCCGACCGGGCGATGCTCATCATCACGCACTACCAGAGGCTCCTCACCTACATCGTGCCCGACCGGGTGCACGTTCTCTCGGGCGGTGTCATCGTCGCCTCGGGGGGTGAGGAGATCGCCGAGGTGCTGGAGCGCGAGGGCTACGCCGCGTTCGCGACGACGACGCTCAGCGCCGCATGACCCACAACGAGCGCTTCCTCACCGATTTCGCGGCCGTTGCCGCCGACCTGCCGGGCGCGAGCCTCGACTGGCTTTGCCGGGTGCGCAGCGAGGCGGCCGGCCTGCTCGGCGAGCGGGGGCTGCCGACGCCCAAGGCCGAGGCCTGGAAGTACACCAATCTGCAGCCGGTCGCGCGCCTCTCCCTGCGCCCGGCACTGACCGCGCCGCCGCGGCCCGATCCGGCGGCGCTGGGCGATCTGAGGCTCCCCTGCGCGTGCTCCCGGATGGTGTTCGTGAACGGCCGGTTCGCGCCCGAGCTCTCGACCATCGGTGCGGGAGTGCCCGCGGTGTCGCTGGCTGACGCGCTCGTGCGCGAGCCCGGTGCCCTCGCGCCATGGCTTACCCAAGAGCGGGAGGCGGACACCGCGCGCGCTCTCAACACCGCGTTCGTGACCGATGGCGCCGTGATCCGGGTGCCGGCCGGGCGCCAGGTCGAGCCACCGATCCATCTCATCTATCTCGGCACCGATGGCGAGACCGGCGCCGCGCGCTACGTGCGGAACCTGATCGCCGTGGAGGCGGGAGCCGATGCGACCATCTTCGAGACCCATGTGAGCGGAGGCGATACCCCGGCGATAAGCAGCGTGGTGACACAGATCGTGCTCGGCGCCGGCGCCGCGCTGCGCCGCTTCACCTTGCAGCGGGAGGGGGCGGCGCTGAGCCATCTGGCGCTGACGGAGGCAGAACTCGGAGCAGAGAGCCGGTTCGAAAACTTCGTCGTGTCGGTCGGTGGCCGTCTGGCCCGCGATGAGATCGCCGTCCGGCTGGCCGGCCGCGGCGCCGCGTGCGTCCTCGAGGGGGTCTACCTCGGGCGCGGCCGCCAGCACCATGACACGACGACCCGGATTCTTCATGCCGAACCCGCCGGTCGCAGCCGCGAGCACTATCGCGGCGTGCTCGACGGTGCGGCCCGCGCCGTGTTCCAGGGCCGCGTCGAGGTCGCGCCGGGAGCGCTCAAGACCGACGCCTACCAGCTCAACGAGAACCTTCTCTTGTCGGACGATGCGGAGATCGACACCAAGCCCGAGCTGTTGATCAACGCCGACGATGTGAAGTGCAGCCACGGGGCGACCGCCGGGTCGGTCGATGAGGAGGCGCTCTACTACCTGCGGAGCCGCGGCATCGGCGTGCGCGACGCCACCGCCATGCTGGTCGGGGGTTTTGTCGGCGCGCTCATCGACCACTGGCCCCATGCGGGGGCCGCAGAGACGCTGCGCCGCGCCGCCGCGGCCTGGCTCGAGCCGGTAGTCGCGCTGCAGGAGGCAGCATGACCGACAAGGCGGCAGCGGTGCGCTTCGATCCGGTGCGCGCGCGCCAGGACTTCCCGATCTTTCGCCAGCCGATCTACGGCAAGCGGCTGGTCTATCTCGATACCGCCGCCAGCGCCCAGAAGCCGCGCCAGGTGATCGAGGCGATCAAGCACTGCTACGAGGCCGAGTACGCCAACGTTCACCGCGGTGTCTACTATCTGAGCCAGCGCGCGAGCGAGAACTTCGAGGCCGCGCGGGAGACGGTGCGGAGCTTCATCAACGCCCGCGAGGGGCGCGAGATCATCTTCGTTCGCGGCGCGACCGAAGCGATCAACTTGGTGGCGCAGACGTGGGGCCGGGCCAACCTGACGCCTGGCGATGAGGTGCTGATCAGCCACATCGAGCACCACTCCAACATCGTGCCGTGGCAGATGCTGCGTGATCAGATCGGGTGTGTCCTCCGCGTCGCGCCGGTCGACGACGACGGCGCGCTCATCCTCGAGGAATTCGAGCGGCTGCTTGGCCCGCGCACCCGGTTGGTCGCCATCACCCACATGTCGAACGCGCTCGGCACGATCACGCCGATCGCCGAGATCATCCGGTTGGCACAGGCGCGGGGCATCCCGGTGCTCGTCGATGGCTGCCAGGCGGCGCCGCACATGGACGTGGATGTCCAGGCGCTCGGCTGCGACTTCTATGTATTTTCGGGGCACAAGCTGTATGGCCCCTCGGGCATCGGCGTGCTCTACGGCAAGGCGGCGCTGCTCGAGGCCATGCCGCCGTACCAGGGCGGCGGCGAGATGATCGCCTCGGTGACGTTCGACAAGACCACCTTCGCGCCGATCCCGCACAAGTTCGAGGCCGGCACCCCCCACATTTCCGGTGCCGTCGGACTCGGCGCGGCGATCGACTACCTCCGCGGCCTCGATCTCGCGGCGATGCGCGAACACGAGCTGGCGCTGATGCGCTATGCCAGCAAGCGGCTTGGCGAGCTCAACAGCGTGCGCCTGTTCGGCACCGCGGCCGACAAAGGCGCGATCGTCTCCTTCGACGTCACCGGCATCCACCCGCACGACGTCGGCACGATCATCGACCGCGAGGGCGTCGCGGTCCGCGCCGGCCATCACTGTGCCCAGCCGGTGATGGACCGGTTCAACGTCGCGGCGACGGTGCGGGCATCTTTCGGGCTCTACAACACCTTCGAGGACGTCGATGCCCTGATCCAGGGCGTGCGCCGGGCGCAGGAGGTCTTCGCCGGGTGATGGATATCCGCGATCTCTATCAGGAGGTGATCCTCGACCATAGCCGGCGGCCGCGCAACTTCGGCCGTCTCGCGGACGCGAACTGCGAGGCCGAGGGCGACAATCCGCTGTGCGGCGACCGGGTGCACATCTATCTCAGGATCGAGGGCGATCGGGTGACCGAGGCGCGCTTCGAGGGACGGGGCTGTGCCATCTCGATGGCCTCCGCCTCGCTCATGACCGACATGCTGCGCGGGCTGGCGCTCGACGAGGTGCGGGCGCTGTTCCAGCACTTCCACGCCGTGGTCACCCATGGCGAGAGCGCCGAAGCGTGCGACTGGATCGACCTCGACAAGCTCAACGTGCTGTCGGGGGTGCGCGAGTACCCCGTGCGCATCAAGTGCGCGACGCTTGCCTGGCACACCATGAAGGCCGCGCTCGAGGGCAAGCGCACGCCGGTGCGCACCGAGTGAGCCTGGGACGGGAGGGCGCCGCAATGACCGAGAACGTCTCGGTCGGCCTGCCGGAGCAGCTGGTCGTACCCCACCACCTCCGCCACGTGCCGCCGGAGGACGATGTGCGCGACCCCGAGACCATGGAGGAGTGGGTCGTCGAGGCGCTGCGCACGGTCTACGACCCTGAGATCCCCGTCAACGTTTACGAGATCGGTCTCGTCTACCATATCGAGACCGACGAGACCGCGGGCCGCGTCAAGATCTGGCTTACCCTGACCTCGCCGAGCTGCCCCGTGGCAGAAGAGATGCCGGGCATGATCGAGCGGGCCGTGATGCTGTCGGTGCCGGGCGCCAAGGAGGTCGAGGTCGAGATCGTGTGGGAACCGACGTGGCAGCCGAGCATGATGACAGAGGCCGCGCGCCTTGAACTCGGTATGATTTGACTGCTAGACAACCAGGGAACGCCTCGCGGCGGGAAGCAAAACGATGGCACTACCTAGGGCGATCACGATCACGGATGCGGCGGCGGCACGCGTCAAGGCGCTGCTGGCCACCCAGGGCGAGCCGGCGCTCGGCCTGCGCGTGAGCGTCGCGACTCGCGGCTGCTCGGGCCTCAGCTATCGGCTCGATGTGGCCAAGCACAAGGCGCCGCTCGACGAGATCGTCGAGGACAAGGGCGTGACCATTCTGATCGATGCCAAGGCCTGCCTGTTCCTGCTCGGTAGCGAGATGGACTACGTCGATGACAAGTTGCAGTCGGGCTTCGTGTTCCACAATCCGAACGCGAAGGGGACGTGTGGTTGCGGTGAGTCGTTCCATGTCTAGCCTGCTCGGGGGCGTACGCCGATGACCTACGTCGTCACGGAGTCGTGCATTCGGTGCAAGTACCAGGACTGCGTCGAGGTGTGCCCCGTGGATTGTTTCTACGAGGGCGAGAACATGCTGGTGATCCACCCCGACGAGTGTATCGATTGCGGCGTGTGCGAACCGGAGTGTCCGGTCGAGGCGATCCTGCCGGACACCGAGGAGGGCATGGAGCGTTGGGTCGAGGTCAACCGCCAGTACGCCGAGGTTTGGCCCAACATCACGCGCATCGGCCCGATCCCACCGGACGCCGACCAGTGGCGGAACATCCCCAACAAGTTCGAGAAGCACCTCAGCCCCAACCCCGGCAAGGGCTCCTGATCGCAGCCCCTCACGCTCCGGTCTGCGCGCGCCCGGCGCCCGCCGAGCGTGCAGAACCTCGTGGCCTGGGAGGTCGCGCCGATCAATGCGCCGGCGAAGAACGTGGCGGCGGTGAGCAGGGTTTGCGCCGGACGACGCCGCCATGACAAGCACGGTGGAGGTGGTTGCAATTGGCTGACACGATGGCGGCGGGCACTTGCGAAAGCAAGTACGCTCGCCTCACGGGCGCTGCGTTCCGCGGCGCGCCCCGGTAGGCGACGGTGGGGCCGATGCCCGCGCGGCGGCGCGCCGTTGTCGCTGCGCCACGTAGCTGGCATAGTGCCGTTGGCCCTCCGACGTGGGCCGCCGCTGCAGTCGCCGATGGGGAGACGGGTGGGGGGACGAGCCAGGAGGCGGGCGTGTGCAGGCCTCGCCGCAGGTGCGCTTGCGGCGCTGCTGATATGGCAGCCCGCGAGCGCGGGGAGTTGTGCCCGGCCGTCCGATCAGGCCGGGCTCGAGGTTCGTGTCCTCCAGACCGAGCTCATGGTTGCCGCGCTCACCTGCGCCCAGGCCGAGCCCTACAACGGCTTCGTGCGCAAGTTCCGGCCCGAACTTGCCACCCAGGCGCAGCAGCTCAAGAGCTTCTTCGTGCGCACCTACGGTCGCCGCGCCCAGCAAGTCCTCGATGGCTTCGTCACCGCGCTGGCCAATGCCGCCTCGGCCCGGACCATCGCCAACCGCGCCCAGTCGTGCACCAACTCGGCACGCCTGTTCGACGCCACTCTTGCGCTCGGTCCGAAGGAACTGGCGCTATTGGCGGCGAGCCACCCGGCGGCGTCTTCGCATGGCTTCGCAGGCTGCGCTCCGGCGCTGCAGACCGTTCTCGGGCCACCTAAGCGCAAGCCGCCACGCGGCGAGCAGACTGCCACCGGCGATGCGGCGCCTGAGCGGGTCGCACCCGCCTCCTGAGCCGACGTGGGGCCGCCGGCATGCCGGCGGCCCCGCTCACTCTGTCGGGGCTACTCGAGGACGATCTTCACCCGCCGGTTCTGCGGCTCGCGGACCCCATCCTCGGTCGGCACCAGCGGCTCGCGCTCGCCGCGGGCAGCGATGGCGATGGCGTCGGCCGGGACGCCAAGACGCACGAGCTCGTCGCGGACAGCCTCGGCGCGCCGGACCGAGAGAGCCTCGTTGTACGCGTCGGGACCGGAGCGGTCGGCGTGGCCGGTCGCCATGATGCGAGTCAGCTCGGCGCTCTGGTAGTTGGCTGCCGCATCGCGCAGGATGGCGAGCGCCTCGGTCGTCAGGTCATAGCGGTCCCAGTCGAAGAACACGATGTAGTTGCGCACGACCTCGGGCGCGGGCTCGGGTGCCGGCTCCGGTTCGGGCTCGGGCGCCGGCTCGGGTGCCGCCGCGGCCTGTGGCTCCGGCTCGGGTGGCGGAGGCGGAGGCGGAGGGGCGCCGAAGCGGAAGCGCACGCCGAGCAGCACGGTGTGGGTATCGCACTGCGCATCCACCGCGGCCCCGGCGAGCGTGTTGAGGTCGGCATCCCGCGTCGCGTAATAGCGGTAGTCGGCGAAAATGTCGAAATTGTCATCGAGCGGCACGCTGCCGCCGATGATGCCCTGGAGGGCGATAACCGTGTCTTCGTCGTCGATCGTGGAGCCGCCGACCGGCCCGACGCCCTCGAAGTTCTCGCGGGCGAGACCGAGGCCCACGCCGAGGTAAGGCGTGAAGCCCCAGTTGACGTCGAAATCGTAGAGCACGTTGCCCATCAGACTCCACGTATCGACGTCGCCGGTCGCCAAGGCGCCGTTGATCGCATCGACATCGTTGGCCCGCCGCAGCAGCTCGATTTCCGTGCGTAGCCCGCTGGCAAAGCCGTAGCCAATCGACCCGCCGATCACCGGACCGAGGCCGTAGTCCGCGCTGGCACCGATACCGGCGCCGTCGATGTCGCCGCTGATCGGCGCGTTGGCTCCGGCACCGAACCCGACGTAGAACCCCTCCTCGGCGACGGCCGCACCCGACAGGGCCAGCAGTGCCGGCGCCGCCATCAGTCCGTACCGTATGCGCATGGGCCCCCTTCGGTCCGTGCGACTCCCCACCCGCCATTAGCGGCCGGACGCCGGCCTAGTATCAAGCCCTTGAAAAACAACCCGTAATCTGGTCAGCACCCTAGCGCCATCGCCGCTACGGGGACTCGGTTGACAGCCCTGACCGGGGCGGCGATAGTGCGCGCCCCGGCCGGAGCGCGATCCGCCGGGCGTTTTGTTGCGCGGTGATTTATCATGTTCGCTATCATACGGACCGGTGGCAAGCAGCACCGGGTAGCGCAGGACGCCGTGGTTGTGGTTGAGAAGCTGACCGCAGAACCCGGGTCGCGCGTTGCGTTCGAGGATGTACTGCTGGTGGGCGGTGACGGCGTGGCCCGGGTCGGTTCACCGCGGGTCTCGGGCGCGCGCGTCGAGGCCGAGGTGCTGGCCCAGGAGCGGGCGCCTAAGGTAATCGTGTTCAAGAAGAAGCGCCGACAGAACTACCGGCGCAAGCGCGGACACCGGCAGGCACAGACCAGAGTGCGAATCACTGGCATCGTGGTCGAGACCGCGGGAGAGTAGGCGATGGCGCACAAAAAGGCAGGCGGCAGCTCGCGCAACGGCCGGGACTCGGCCGGCCAGCGGCTCGGTCTGAAGAAGTTCGGCGGCGAGACGGTGGTGCCCGGCAACATCATCGCGCGCCAGCGCGGCACGAAATGGCATCCCGGCCGCAATGTCGGCATCGGCCGCGATCACACCCTGTTCGCGCTGATTCCCGGGCGCGTCGCTTTCCGTGAGAGGAGTGCCGGGCGGATCGTCGTTTCGGTCGAGCCGGCGAGCTGAGCCTTCGGGCGCGGCGGCGCCCCCGAGCGTGACGCGGGCGGTGGCCGTGCCGCCGATGCGACCATGAGATTCCTCGACGAAGCGAAGATCCACGTCCGGGCCGGCGACGGTGGCGCGGGGTGCCTGAGCTTCCACCGCGCCGCGCACGTGCCGCGGGGCGGCCCCGACGGCGGCGATGGCGGGCGTGGCGGCGATGTAGTCGGGGTCGCAGTGGCCGGGCTGAACACGCTGGTTGATTTCCGCTACCAGAAGCATCACCGAGCCAAGAACGGCCGTCACGGAGAGGGCGGCAACCGTACGGGCGCGACGGGCGCCGATTGCTTGGTGCGCCTCCCCGCCGGCACGGTGGTGCTGGCAGAGGACAAGGAGACGTTGGTCGCCGATCTGACCGCGGTGGGCCAGCGCGTCGTACTCGCCGCGGGCGGCCGCGGCGGCTTCGGCAACGCGCACTACAAGAGCGCGACCAACCGCGCGCCGCGCCGTGCCGACCCCGGCCAGCCTGGCGCGGAATGGACCCTGTGGCTGCGCCTCAAGCTGCTCGCCGACGCCGGGATCATCGGCCTGCCCAACGCCGGCAAATCCACCTTCCTGGCGGCGGTGAGCGCGGCCCGCCCACGGGTTGCCGACTACCCGTTCACGACGATCTACCCTGAGCTCGGCGTGGTTCGCCTCGGCGACACCGAGTTCGTCCTCGCCGACATTCCCGGCCTCACCGCCGGTGCCCACGCCGGCGCGGGTCTCGGGGTCCGTTTCCTTGGCCACATCGAGCGATGCCGGGTGCTGCTGCACCTTGTCGACGGGACGGCGGCGGACGTTGCCGCCCAGTATCGCATGGTGCGCGAGGAGCTCAGCGCCTATGGCCACGGTCTCGCCGAGAAGCCGGAGGTGGTCGCGCTGACCAAGGTCGATGCGCTCGATGAGGTCGAGCGCCGCTGCCTCCGGCGCGCCCTTCGGCACGCCTGCGGGGGTCCCGTCACGCTCGCTTCGGCGCACAGCGGCACGGGCATCCGCCAGGCCCTCCGGCGCGTGATGGCACCGATCATCGCCGCGCGGGTGGAGGAGGCGGCGTCCTTGAGCCGCCAGCCCGAGCCGGCGCCGGCATGACTGCGGCGCAGACGGCGGCGGGCCTCTTCGGCCGCGCCCGGCGGCTCGTCGTCAAGATCGGATCGAGCCTCCTCGTGCACCCGGAGTCGGGCACGCTGCGCCACGACTGGCTCGAGGCCCTGGCCGGCGACATCGCTGGCTGCCGGGCGCGCGGTCAGGAGGTGACGTTGGTGTCATCGGGCGCCATCGCGCTGGGCCGGCGCCAGCTCGGCCTCCCCGCCGGGCCGCTCCGGCTCGAGGAGAGCCAGGCCGCGGCCGCGGTCGGCCAGGTACGGCTGGTGCACGCTTACCAGGCGATCCTCGCGCCGCATGAGCTGCGGGCCGCCCAGGTGCTGCTCACCTTGGGCGACACCGAGGCGCGGCGCCGTTATCTCAACGCCCGCAACACCCTCGCAACGCTCCTCAGGCTCGGCGTCGTGCCGGTGATCAACGAGAATGACACCGTGGCCACGACCGAGATCCGCTATGGCGACAACGATCGTTTGGCCGCCCGCGTGGCCCAGATGATCACGGCCGATTGCCTGGTGCTGCTGTCCGACATCGACGGGCTCTACACGGCCGACCCCCGCCGTTCCGATGACGCGACGCACGTGGCGGTGGTGGAGCGGATCACCCCCGCGGTCGAAGCGATGGCAAGCGCGCGCGCCGGCACTGAGTTCGGCTCGGGCGGCATGACCACAAAACTGATTGCTGCCACGATTGCCGTCGGCGCCGGCTGCCACACGGTGATCGCGAACGGCACCCCGCCGAGCCCGCTGGCCGCGATCCTGGCCGGCGGCCGCTGCACCTGGTTCGTGGCCCAGGCGAGCCCCCGCGCCGCGCGCAAGGAGTGGATCGCCGGCAGCCTGGTGCCGGCGGGCGCGGTCATGGTCGACGCTGGGGCGGTGAGGGCGCTCGGCACCGGCAAGAGCCTCCTGCCCGCCGGCGTGGTCGGGGTCGAGGGCGGCTTCCAGCGCGGCGACGCCGTGCTCATCAAGGGACCCGACGGCGCCGCCCTCGGGCGCGGGCTGAGCGCCTATTCGGCCGCCGACGCGCT
>VGEJ01000021.1 GCA_016869335.1 Alphaproteobacteria bacterium
TCGCGCTCGCAGTGGTGCGCAGGGGGGCGCGCCGCGCCGCCGCGGCGCCGCCAATCTTGGGGGGCTCGCCAACCGCCATGCCTGCCACCATGAACGCGGGCGCAAGCCCGCCGTCGGGATGTTGAGGAACGTTAACCGGACGTCGTTCACGGGTAGTTAACGCCGGCGGCGGCGCGGGGTGCACGCCTCCCCTATAATCGCGCGCGGTGCATGGCACAGGGGAGCCGAACGATGGTGGCAAGTGCGGTCGCGATTCTGATGGGCAGCCAGTCCGACTGGGAGACGATGCGCGAGGCGGCGGCGCGGCTCGATGAGTTGGGCATCGCGCACGAGGCCCGCGTCATCTCGGCCCATCGCCGGCCGCACCGCCTGATCGAATACGTCGGAGGCGCGCGCGAACGTGGCTGCAAGGTCATCATCGCCGGTGCTGGCGGCGCCGCGGCGCTGCCCGGGATGGTCGCGGCGCTGACCACGCTGCCGGTGTTCGGCGTGCCGATCCAGAGCGCCGCCCTCAACGGCCTCGACAGCCTGCTCTCGATCGTCCAGATGCCGCGCGGCGTGCCGGTCGGAACACTTGCGATCGGCAAGGCCGGCGCCGCCAACGCGGGTCTGCTGGCGGCGGCGGTGCTGGCGTTGGGCGACGCGCGCGTTGCCGCCGCGCTCGATGCCTACCGCAGCCGGCGCAATGCCGCGGTGTCGGAGGATCCGGCGGCCAAGCCCTGATCAGGCGGCGCGGCGGCGCTGGCCTCGCTCGGCTCGCGCGCCGCCCCGGCGGGAGCGAAACCGTCCACGCACCTGTTGGATGCGCAGGACATCGGCGATGCGACGGTCGAGAAAGGCCCACGTCGCGGCGCGCCCGGGCGAGTCATCGCTCAGCCAATAGAGGAGCGTGCTCGCGTATACCCCGCCCAAAAGCAAGCGCTTGGTATAAAAGCTGAAATCGGCCGAGCGGTCGCCGATCGCGTACCACATCGCATCGACCGTGCGATAGAGGCTCCGGGCGGAGCGCGATCCGTGACCCGGGAGGGCGAGGAGCGCGACCGCCCGGCGTACCGCCTCGCGGTGCGGCGCCTGCTGCTCGAGCCGGACACGAACCGCACGCGCGATGCGCTCGCGGATCTTGAGCTCGGCGAGCGGCTCCTTCGCCAGCGCAGCGGTCATCAGCCGGTCGGCCTCGTGTGCGAAGAACTCGACAACCTCACCGGCGCCGCCGGGAAACGCGAGGCGGGCTTCGGCTTCATTCAGGCCGGCGTCCGCCGCGGCGGCCTTGAGGCAGCGGTCGGTCCAGCCATCGAACGGCGCATGGCGCAGCGCCGCCGCCAGCAGCCGCCGGCGGCGCGCTTCAGTCGGCACGCTGGGCCGCCTCGCGCTCGGCCGGGTCGTCGATGAGGTGGCGGAGCTCCGACTCGAACACCAGGAGCGACAGGTCGGTCATGCGCTGGGGGTAGAGAATGCCATCGAGATGGTCGCATTCGTGCTGGATGACGCGCGCGTGGTAGCCCTCGGCCACGCGCTCGATCACCTCGCCAGCGAGGTCGATGCCGCGATAACGGACGCGGCGAAACCGCGGCACCTTGCCGCGCAGCCCGGGGAGCGAGAGGCACCCCTCCCAGCCCAGTTCGAGCTCGTCCGTCAGCGCCTCGATCACCGGGTTCACGAGCACCGTGAGCGGCACTTCCTCGCCGCCGCCGCGCTCCTCGGCGATCAAGCCCGGGACCGAGAGGAGGACCACGCGGCGCGAGGCGTGCACCTGCGGCGCGGCCAGTCCGATACCTTCGGAATCGGCGAGCGTTTCCAGCATGTCATGGACCAGCGCGGCGACCTGGGGATCGCGCGGGTCCGCGACCGGCGCAGCCCGCCGGCGCAGCACCGGATGCCCCATCTGGGCGATCTTGAGAATGGCCATGGCCGGAATATGGTCTTGCCTCCTGGTACGGTAAAGGCCAAAGCGGCGGGCGCCTCTTCCCTTCGCCGGGGCGCCGTGCTATCAACCCGGGCCGCCTCGCGTGGTAACCCGGCAATTCTGGAATGGGAGCCTGTCAGGCCTTTGCAAGTCACCGTTCGCGACAACAACGTCGATCAAGCCCTCAAGGTGCTGAAGAAGAAGATGCAGCGTGAGGGCATCTTCCGGGAAATGAAGCTGCGCAACCACTACGAGAAGCCGTCGGAGAAGCGCGCCCGCGAACGGGCCGAAGCGATCCGGCGCGCACGCAAGCTGGCGCGCAAGCGGGCGCAGAAGGAAGTCTGAGTGTTGGCGGCCGCGGCTTGCCAGCGGTGATGCCGCCGCAGGCGCCCTGGCACGCCAATCCGCTGGTCGAGTGGCTGGCGCGCGAGGGCTGGCGGATCGGCGATCCGGCCACCTACTTCACGCACCTCTGCGAGCAGATCGTGGCTCAGCGAGTGCCACTCGCCCGCCTCGCCTGCCACATGCAGTTCCGTCATCCGCAGCTCGTCGGCCTCACCTACGCCTGGACGCGCACGAGCGCTACGACCACCGAGGTGCCGATCCGCCACGGGGTGGTTCGCTGCCGATCTGGCCGAGCCGCTGCGCTCGCGCGGGCACTTCCCGCTCGCCGGGATCGCCGAGCCGGCCGAGGCCTTCACGCCGGACGCCGGCGCCGCTACAGCGCCTTGACGATGGCCTCGGTGACCTTCTTGGCGTCGCCGAACAGCATCATCGTGTTGCCGCGGTAGAACAGCGCGTTGTCGATCCCGGCATAGCCGGGCGCCAGGCTGCGTTTGACGAACAGCACGGTACCCGCAAGCTCGACGTCGAGGATCGGCATGCCGTAGATCGGGCTTTGCGGATCGGACTTCGCCGCCGGATTGGTAATGTCGTTGGCGCCGATCACGTAGGCGACATCAGTGGTGCGGAAATCGCTGTTAATGTCATCGAGCTCGAACACCTCGTCGTAGGGCACGTTGGCCTCGGCGAGCAGCACGTTCATGTGCCCCGGCATGCGGCCGGCGACCGGGTGGATGGCGTAGCGCACCCGCACCCCGTTGCGGGCCAGCGCATCGGCCATCTCGCGCACCGCGTGCTGGGCCTGCGCCACCGCCATGCCATAGCCCGGCACGATGATCACCGAGCCCGCGTTCTTGAGGATGAACGCGGCGTCCTCGGCGCTCCCAGGCTTGGCGCTCTTGTCCGCCGCCCCCGCCGCCGGCCCCGCGCCCTCGCCGCCGAAGCCGCCGAGGATGACGCTGATGAACGAGCGGTTCATGGCACGGCACATGATGTAGCTGAGGATCGCGCCCGAGGAGCCGACCAGCGCGCCGGTGATGATCAGCGCCGTGTTCTCGAGCGTGAACCCGATGCCGGCGGCGGCCCAGCCCGAGTACGAGTTGAGCATTGAGATGACCACGGGCATGTCGGCGCCGCCGATCGGAACGATGACCAGCACGCCGACCACGAAGGCCAGCGCCGTCATCACCCAGAAGGCGCCCGTCGACTGCTCGGCGCAGAAGGCGGCGGCGGCGGCGAGGATCGCCAGCCCGAGCGCCAGGTTGAGCCAGTGCTGGCCGGGGAACACGACCGGTGAGCCACCAACGATGCCCTGGAGCTTGGCGAACGCCACCACCGAGCCCGAGAAGGTAACCGCGCCGATAGCGACGCCGAGGCTCATCTCGATCAGGCTGGCGAGGCGGATGTCGCCCGCACTGCCGATGCCGTAAGCCGCGGGGTTGTAGAGCGCGGCTGTGGCGACCAACACCGCCGCCATGCCGACGAGGCTGTGGAACGCGGCCACGAGCTGCGGCATGGCCGTCATCTGGATGCGCAACGCGACGAAGGTGCCGATCGCGCCGCCCACAAGCAGCGCTACGGCGATGAGTTCATAGCCCACGACGCCCGGATCTGCGAGCGTCGTCAGCACCGCGATGATCATGCCGGCGATGCCGAACACGTTGCCGCGGCGCGCGCTGACCGGCGAGCTGAGCCCGCGCAGCGCCATGATGAAACAAACTCCGGCGATGAGGTAGGCGAGCGCCGCGAGGTTCGCCGGCATGCGCTATCTCTTGGGCTTGGTCTTGAACATCGCCAGCATCCGTTGGGTCACCACAAAGCCGCCGGCGATATTGATGGCTGCGAGCACGATGGCGGCGAAACCGAGCCACTTCGAAAGGCTCGGGTCGGCCGGCCCGGCCGCGAGCAGCGCGCCGACGATGATCACACTGGAGATCGCGTTGGTCACCGACATGAGGGGCGTGTGCAGCGCGGGGGTGACGCTCCACACCACGTAGTAGCCGACGAAGATCGCCAGCACGAAGACCGTGAGGCGGAAGACGAAGGGATCGACCAGTTCCATGGCTAGCCTGCCCTGGCGAAGACCGGATGGACGACGGCGCCCTCGCGCGCCAGGCACGTCGCGCGCAGGATCTCGTCCTGCCAGTCGAGTGCCAGCGCGCCGCCGGTGCCGATCAAGGGGGCCAGGAAGTGGAGCAGATTGCGGGCATAGAGCTGGCTGGCATCGTGGGCGATGCGGCTCGGCATGTTGCGGTAGCCGACGATCCGGACGCCGTGGACGGTGACAACCTCATCGGGGCACGACAGCGCGCAGTTGCCGCCCGCATCGACGGCGAGGTCGACGATGACCGCGCCCGGTTTCATGTCCTGCACCATCGCCTCCGTGATCAGGACGGGCGCGCGCCGGCCGGGGATGAGGGCGGTGGTGATGACGATGTCCTGTTTCTTCAGCGTCTCGTGGATGAGTTCGGCTTGGCGGCGACGGAACGCCTCGTCCATCTCGCGGGCGTAGCCGGCGGCCGTCTCGCCGCCCTCGGTTCCGGCCACGGCGAGGAACCTGGCGCCGAGGCTCTCGGCCTGTTCCTTGACCGCCGGGCGGACGTCGGTGGCGGAGACGATGGCGCCTAGGCGGCGCGCCGTTGCGATCGCCTGCAGTCCGGCGACGCCGCCGCCGATAACGAACACCCGCGCCGCCGGGATCGTGCCAGCAGCCGTCATCATCATCGGCAGCGCCCGGTCGAACGCCGCCGCCGCCTCGATTACCGCCCGATAGCCGGCCAGGTTGCTCTGCGAGGACAGCGCGTCCATGGTCTGGGCGCGCGTAATGCGCGGCAGGAACTCGAGTGCCAGCGCGGCGACACCGGCCCGGGCGTAGCCCTCCAGGAGCGCCGGATCGGCAAACGGATCGAGGAGGCCGACGAGGAGGGCGCCGCGCGGTACGCTCGCCAACTCATCGGGGCCGCCTTCCGCCGTAGTCAGCGGACGCTGCACCTTGAGGACCACGGCAGCGCCCTCGAGCGTCGCCCCTTCGTCGCGGGCGATCATGGCGCCGGCCTGGAGAAAGGCGTGATCGACGATGCCGATGGCTGTCGCCGCACCAGCCTCGACAGCCACTTCGGCACCGAGCGCGCAGAGCTTGCGGACGGTTTCCGGCGTCGCCGCGATGCGCCGCTCGCCCTCTCGCCGCTCCCGTGGCACCGCTATGCGCATAGCCCCGACGTGCACCTCGCGCCCGCGGGCGCCGCTCCGGCCCGCCGCCGTCGGTCGCAACCGCGCGCCGGCACCCGACCGGTGGCGGTCGCCCGGAACGCTGCGGTCCGAACGTTCAGAGAAGTGTCAGAGCCATCAGCACGAGCACCACGGCGACTAGGACGATCCCGGCGACCGTCAGCCGCGTGAAGCGGCGCCATGTGCTCTGATGCTCACTTGCGTCGATGTGGCTCATTGTGCGCTCGTGCTGCCGACGTCGAAGACCACGGCCCCCCGGCCGCACGCCGTACTATAGCAGACGCTTCCGCCCGATCAATTGTGCGGCGCCTCCGGACGGCTGCCCTGCCGCGGTTGATTTCATGGGGCAATGCGGCTATCCCTTGCCGGCGTTCGGCGTCGTACGAGGTTCCGGCATGGCATCGTTCGAAGATCGCGAGAAGGCTCACGAGGCGAAATGGGCGCACGACCGCGAGCTGGGCTTCAAGGTTCAGGCCCGGCGCAACAAGCTCTTCGGGCTGTGGGCAGCCGAGCATCTGGGCCTGGAAGGCGCCGCGGCCGATGCCTATGCGCGCGAGGTCGTGCGCTCCGACTTCGCCGAGCCGGGCGAGGAGGATGTGTTCAAGAAGGTGTCGGCCGACCTCAATGCCAAGGGGCTCAAGCTGTCGGAGCACAGGGTGCGCAAAGAAATGACCCGGCTCCTCGATGTCGCGCGCGAGCAGGTGATCAGCGAGAAATAGGCCCGCCCGGGCCGAACACGCGGGCGAAGATCGTCTCGACGTGGCGCAGGTGCGGCGCAAGGTCGAAGAGCAGCTCGAGGCGCTCCGGGGCCAGCACGGCGCTGACCTCGGGATCCCCGGCTAGAAGCCGCAGGAACGGCTTCTCGCCGCGCCCTGCCGCCATGGCGTGGCGCTGCACGATGCGGTAGGCGTGCTCACGGCTCATGCCCGCCTCGGTCAGCGCGATCAGCACGCGCTGCGAGTGCATCAGTCCGCCGCTGGCCTCGAGGTTGCGCCGCATCGCCTCCGGATAGACGACCAGGCGCTCGATCAGGCCGGTCAGGCGGGAGAGCGCGAAGTCGAGCGTCACGGTGGCATCAGGCGCGATCATGCGCTCGACCGAGGAATGGGAGATGTCGCGCTCATGCCATAGCGCAACGTCCTCGAGCGCAGGAACGACGGTGGCGCGCACCACGCGGGCCAGCCCGCACAGGTTCTCGCTCAATACCGGATTGCGCTTGTGGGGCATCGCCGAGGAGCCCTTCTGGCCCGGCGCAAAGGGCTCCTCCGCCTCGCCCACCTCGCTCCGCTGCAGATGGCGAATCTCGGTCGCTAGGCGCTCGATCGAGCTTGCGATCACCGCTAGCGTGGCGAAGAACATCGCGTGCCGGTCGCGCGGGATGATCTGGGTCGAGATCGGCTCGGGCGCAAGCCCGAGTCCCGCCGCGACGGCGGCCTCCACCCGCGGATCGACGTGGGCGAAGGTGCCGACGGCACCCGAGATCTTGCAGGTCGCGATGTCCGCGCGGGCGGCGCTGAGCCGGGTACGCTGGCGGGCGAACTCGGCGTAGGCGAGCGCGAGCTTGAGGCCGAACGTCGTCGGCTCGGCATGGACGCCATGGCTGCGCCCGATGCACGGGGTGTGCTTGTGCTCGTACGCCCGCCGCTTCAGCGCCGCCAACAGATCATCGAGGTCGCGGAGCAGGATGTCCGCGGCGCGGCTGAGCTGCACTGCCAGG
Organism: Alphaproteobacteria bacterium; assembly: GCA_016869335.1. Taxonomy (GTDB): domain Bacteria; phylum Pseudomonadota; class Alphaproteobacteria; order VGEJ01; family VGEJ01; genus VGEJ01. The sequence continues at coordinate 7,191 of VGEJ01000021.1, forward strand.
CAGGTGTCGAGTACATCCGAGGAGGTCATGCCGAGGTGGATGTAGCGCGCCTCGGGCCCGACGTGCTCGGCCACGCTGGTCAGGAAAGCGATGACGTCGTGGCGCACCTCGCGCTCGACCTCATCGATCCGCGCGATATCAAAGGCGCCCCGCGCCCGCACCGCCCGCGCCGCCGCCTCGGGCACGACGCCGAGCCGCGCCTGCGCCTCGGTCGCCAGGGTCTCGATCTCGAGCCAGATGCGCAAACGCGTCTCGGGCTTCCACAGGTCGGCCATTTCCGGACGGCTGTAACGCGGTATCACGGGTCGGCTCCCCGGGGGTCGACCCGGCTCTTGTAGCACATCGCGCTGGGCGCGGTTCCGCTGTAGCCTGTCCGGCATGAACGAGCCTGCCAGCGCCCGCATCGCCGCAATCCTCGACTTCTGGTTCGAGCGGCGCTCGCCCGACGACTACGGCAGATTCCGCCGGGCGTGGTTCGAGAAGAACCCGGCGTTCGACCAGATCGTGCGCGAGCGTTTCCTCGGCGACCATGAGCGTGCCTGCGCCGGCACGTTGCGGTCCTGGCTGGAGACCGCCGAGGGCTGCCTCGCGCTCGTCATTCTGCTTGATCAGTTCTCGCGCAACATGTTCCGGGACGATCCGCGCGCCTTCGCCATGGATGCGGCGGCGCTCGCGGTGGCGAGCCACGCGGTCGGCCGCGGCCACGATGCGGCGCTGCCGCCACTCGCCGCCTCGTTCCTCTACATGCCCTACATGCACAGCGAACAGATTGAGGATCACGACACCTGCTTCGCGCTGATGGACCGGCTGCCCGCGGGCGAGGCCTTCGAGGGGTACCGGAAGGCCGCGCGCGATCATCGCCACATCATCGCCCGCTTCGGCCGCTTCCCGCACCGCAACGCGGTGCTCGAACGCGAGACGACCGTGGAAGAAGCCGCGTTCCTGAAGGAGTCCGGCTCGTGGTTCTAGTACCCGCTTTCGCGGGAGCGGGATTCGTGATTCAGCATAGGGATGTTTCCCGATGGGAGAAAAGTTCGGCTTCGGCCGAAGGAGCGCCCCGAGCTGGAAGCTCGGGTTGCGCTGGTCGCCAGCTGCAACAGAACCGCAACGCCTTTCTCCTGGACCGCGGCAACGGTCCATCAGAAGCCCCTTGGTACACGTGTAACTCACCCCTGATTCCGGGCACTAGGCTAGTCGAAACGAGAACGTCCGACACGGGGCCGGGCGTTCACATCGCGCGCCGCGCCGGGGCTACTCGCGCTGCTGCCCGAACAGGCTCAGCAGCATCGTGAACAGGTTGATGAAATCGAGATAGAGCCGGAGCGCGCCGAGGATCGCCTTCTTGCCCGCGATCTCGGCGCTGTCACTCTCCAGGTACTCGCTCTTGATGCGCTGGGTGTCGAAGGCGGTCAGCCCAACGAACACCAGAACGCCGATCACCGAGATCGCGAAGTGCAGCGCCGAGGAGGCGAGGAAGAGGTTCACCACCGAGGCGATGATGATCCCGATCAGCCCCATGAACAGGAACGAGCCGATGTTCGTCAGGTCGCGCTTGGTGGTGTAGCCATAGAGGCTCATCGCGCCGAACGTGCCCGCGGTGATGAAAAAGACGCGTGCCACGCTCACGCCCGTGTAGTGGGCGAACACTGTCGCGAGCGAGAGCCCCATCAACCCTGCGAACACCCAGTAGCTGGCCTGGGCCGCCGCCGCGCTCATCTTGTGCACCCGGGCGCTCAGGAGGAACACAAGGCCGAGCGGCGCCAGGATCACCACCCACATCAGGGGCGTCCCGAAGATGGCGTTGAACAGCGCCGGCGTATTGGCCACGACATAGGCAACGATGCCCGACAGCACGACGCCCGAGGCCATGTAGTTGTAGACGCGCAGCATGTAGGCGCGGAGGCCAGCGTCGATCTCCGCTCGTGCGGCTCCGCGCACCGTAGTGAGGGGGATACCGTAGTCTTCGGCCATGATAGTCCTCGCCCTTCCTTCAGTCGGTTGCAGCACCGAGTATATCGACCAATTGTAGCGTAAAATCAAGACTGTGTGGCCTCGCGCAGCGCGGTTGCCGCCTTGTGGCCGAGGGCGCGGAGGCTGCCGAGCAAGCCAAACAGCACGGCGATCGCCATGCCGCCCACTAACGTGAGCGCCGCCGGGCGAACCGCGAAGAGCCAGTCTGCTGCCATCACCTGGACCACGACGACCCAGGCCGCCACACTGCCGAGCCCGAGCGCGATCGCTCCTGCGGCGAGGCCGGTCAGGCCGTGCTCGATGAGCTGCGCCGCGAGGATGTCCTTGCGTTCCGCCCCGAGCACCTTGAGGACGACCGCTTGGCAGGTGCGGCGGCGGTGCTCGGCCGCGATCGCTCCGGCCAGTACCAGCGCCCCGGAGGCCAGGGCAACGGCGGCGGTGGCGTCGACGGCGAGGCTGATACGGCGGAGCAGGTTCTCGACCGCCGCCAGCGCCTCGCTCATCCGGATTGCCGTGATATTGCCGAAACGCCCGGTCACCGCCCGCTGCAGGCGCTCTTCTTCCTCTGCCGGCACCCGCACGGTCGCGATGTAGGTGTGGGGCGCCGCGGCGAGGGTGGCCGGGTCGAATAGGAGCGTGAAGTTGAGGCCGAGCGTCCCCCAGTCGATCGCGCGCAGGCTCGCGATCGTGGCGTCGATATCGCGTCCGAGGACGTTAACCGTGAGCCGGTCGCCAATCGCAAGCCCGAATCCCTGAGCCAGGTCGGCATCGAAGGAGAGTAGCGGAGGCCCGCTGTGGTCGGCGCGCCACCAGGTACCGGCGACGACCCGCGCTCCCTCCGGCGGCTCGGCCGCGTAGGTGACGCCGCGGTCGCTCCCCAGCGCCCAGCGCGCGTTGGGCGCCACCTTGGCCTGGGCAGCGTCGACCGGCACGCCGTTGATCGCCATGATGCGACCGCGCAGTGAGGGAACACGGGTGAATCCTTGGACGCCCGGCGTCGCCGCGACGATGGCATCGAAGCCGGCGATCTGGTCGGACTGGATATCGACGAAGAAGAACGAGGGCGCCGCAGCCGGCAGGCGTTCGCTGACCTGGCGGACCAGGTTGGCCTCGATCAGCGCGATGGCGGTCAGAAGGGTAAGACCGAGCCCGAAGGACAGCATGACCGCCGGCGTCGGCGTGCCCGGCCGGTAGAGGTTGGCGAGTGCCAGACGAAGGTGCGGCTGGCGGGGCCGTCCCACCGCCCGGGCCGCCACCATCAGCAGCCAGGCCGCGGCGCGGAAGGCGGCAAAGCTCGCCACGGCGCCGCCGACGAACCACAATGCCAGAGCGCGGTCGGCGGCGCTGACCACGGCGAGCCCGGCCAGGGCCGCGAACGTCAGCACGATGGCCAGCAGAAACGACGGGCGGGGCCACCGGCGGGCGGGGCTAACGGCGTCGCGAAAGAGCGCGGCGGCCGGCAGCTCGCACGCGCGGGCGAGCGGCCAGAGCGCGAAGGCAAGTGCCGTCAACAGCCCGAAGAGCGCGGCCAAGCCCAGGGGTTTCAGGTAGATCCCGAAGCCCAGGGCCACCGGCAGGTCGCCGGCGAGCGCGCGCGACACGGCGAGCGGCGCCAGGGCGCCCAGGGCGAGGCCGATCAGAATCCCCGCCAGCGCCAGCGCCAGCACCTGCCACAGGTAAATGCGGAAGATCAGTCCTGCCGGCGCGCCCACGCACTTGAGGATGGCGATCGCCGCCGTCTTGGCATCGAGGTGTGCTTTCACCGCGTTGGCCACGCCGACGCCCCCGACCAGCAAGGCGGCGAGTCCTGCCAGAGTCAGGAACAGACCGAACCGCATGACGAAAGAGCGGATCTCGGCTGGCCCGTCGCGGTAGTCGCGAATACGCCACCCAGCCTCGGGGAATCGCTTCTTGGTCTGTTCGATCCACGCGGCGAGATCGCGCTCAGGCGACAGCGCGAGCCGGTAGCCGTGGCGAATCAGGCTCCCTTTGCGGAGGAGCCCGGCCGCCGCCAGGCCGTCCATGCCGATGAGGAGGCGCGGCCCGAGCTGAAAACCGGAAGCCGAGCGGTCGGGTTCCGCTACGATCGCGCCCCGCACCAGGAAACGCGCCTCGCCGACGATCACCGGATCGCCGACGCGCAGGCCCAGGCGAACGAGCAGGTCCGGATCGGCGGCGACGCCGAACCCCCCGCCGTCAGCGCCGAACGCCTCGCTACCGGGCCGCGCCGGGTCGAGCGTCAGCGCTCCGTACAGCGGGTATGCGCCATCGACGGCCTTGAGTTCGACCAGCGTCGAGCGGCCCGCCACGGTCCGCGCCATCGCCCGCATCGTGGTCACAGCGGATAGGCGTCCCGCTGCCGCGAGATAGCCGAGCTCCTCGGCGGAGGCGCTGCGCTGGGTCAGCTCGAGCTCCACGTCCGCGCCCAACAGGAGGCGGGAATCCTGGCGCAGCCCCGTCTGCACCGCCTCGGTGATCGCGCCGATGCCGGCGATCGTCATCACGCCGAGGGTGAGGCAGGCCATGAACAGGCGGAACCCGCGAACCCCGCCGCGCAACTCGCGGCGGGCGAGTCGCAGGGCCAGCGCTTGGCGGCGCAGCTCGGCCGCGATCATGGCCGCTCTCCGGCCGGTTCGGGGTCCGGATCGTGCATCGAGTCAGCGACGATCCGACCGTCGTTCAGCCGCACGATGCGATCGCAGCGGCCCGCCAGATCGGCGTCGTGGGTGATCAGCACCAGTGTCGCGCCCACCCGAGCGCGGAGCGCGAACATCAGGTCGATGACCGCGCGCCCGGTTTCGCCGTCGAGGTTGCCCGTGGGCTCGTCGGCAAGCAGGAGCTTGGGCTGGATCACGAGCGCGCGGGCAAGCGCCACGCGCTGCTGCTCACCGCCTGAGAGCTGGGCCGGATAGTGTCGCAAGCGCGGTGCCAATCCGACCCGTTCGAGCTCGCGCGCGGCGGCGGCGAACGCATCACGCCGGCCGGCGAGTTCGAGCGGAATGGCGACATTCTCGTGCGCCGTCATCGTCGGGACCAGGTGGAACGATTGGAACACGATGCCGACGTGATGGCGGCGAAAGCGCGCCAGCGCATCCTCTGACAGATCGTTCAGGCGCGCCGCCGCCACCTCCACCGTTCCGCTGCTCGGCCGCTCCAATCCCGCGATGACCGCCATCAGGCTCGACTTGCCCGAGCCCGAAGGGCCGATCAGCCCGACGCTCTGGCGCGCCGGGATGGACAGGTCGATGCCGTGCAGGATGTTGACGAGCCCGGCCTCGCTTCTCAGACTGAGCGTCACGCCCGTGAGCCGCACCATCGACCCAAGCCGAGTATCGGTCATGCATGCACCCTTCGACCCCCCTGGTCGCCCCCTTTCGAGCGGCCGGGTCCGACCGGCCGCATCTTATCCGAGGCGCGCCGCCGGCGCGGCGTTCCTCGGCATGGTCATCGCCCCGACCGTGCTGGCTTCCGCGCTCGCGCGGGCCGCGCTGGCGGCGGACAGCGCCATCGTGCTCTGCCTCGGCGATAGCCTTACCGCGGGCTACGGTCTGAGCGCCGCCGAGGCCTTCCCGGCGCAGCTCGAGGCGGCGCTGCGGAGCGAGGGCATGGCCGTGCGGGTCGTCAACGCGGGGGTCTCGGGCGATACCACGGCCGGCGGCCTGGCGCGGCTCGACTGGGTGCTGGCCGAGCGGCCGGACCTGGTCGTGGTCGAACTCGGCGCCAACGACGCGCTGCGCGGCTTCGAGCCCAGCCTGACGGAGGCAAACCTCGACGCCATCCTGAGCCGGCTCGGTGCCGAGCGGTTGCCAGTCGTCTTGGCCGGGATGCTGGCACCGCTCAATCTCGGGCCCGATTACGGCAACGCGTTCAACGGCATCTACCCGCGCCTTGCCGCCAAGTACGGCACGACGCTCTATCCGTTCTTCCTCGACGGGGTGGCCGCAGAGCCGGCGTTCAACCAGGACGACGGCATCCACCCGAACGCGGCCGGCGTGGCGCGCATCGTCGCCGGCATCCGACCGATCATCGCCGAGCTGTTGCCGAGATCATGAACATGGCTCGCCTGTTCGTCGGGTTGCCCCTGCCGGAGGCCGTCGCGGACCGGTTGGGTGCGGTTTGTGGCGGCGTACCCGGCGCCCGCTGGTTGCGGCCCGATCAGTTTCACCTGACGCTCCGCTTCATCGGCGAGGTCGATGGCGGCGTGTTTGACGATCTGCGCTTCGAGCTCGGCCGCGTCCGGTCTGCGGCCTTTGCGATGGGGCTCTCGGGCATCGATCTCCTCGGCAATCGGCGGCGCGCGCACGTCCTGTTCGCCGCTGTTCCGTCTTGTCCGCCAATGTTCGAACTGCAGGCGCGCATCGAGGCCGCGGTGTGCCGCGTCGGCTTGCCACCGGAGCGGCGGCGATTCGCCCCGCACGTCACGCTGGCCCGCCTCAATGGCGCGCCGCCCGCCAAGGTCTGCGACTACCTCGGCCAGTTCGGCCTGTTCCAAGCCGGTCCGTTCGCGGTCGAGCGGTTCGCGCTGTTCTCGTCTCACCTTTCGCGCTCGGGTTCGATCTACCGCGCCGAGGCGACCTACCCGCTGCAGCGCCAGCACGCTCTTACCGGCGCGTGGGCCTCTTGAGGGCGCGGACGCGCGAGGCCGCGGCAACGGCCAGTTCCGCCCACGACAGCAGCGCCTCAGACGCGGCGAGCGCGCCCTCCGGCGCCAGCCAGTACGACATCTCGATCCGGCGCTGCGCGCTCTGGTAGACGAACGGCCTGCTTCCGGCCGCAGCAAAGCGCCCCCTGGTGTCGCCATCGACCTTGAGGTAGAGCCGCTTGCCGGCGATCAGGCCGAACATCAGATCGTCGCGATAGACGCCCCAGCCGCCGAACATCGCGCGCGCCCGCACCAGCCCGAGCGGCACGAGCCGGGCGACGACCGCGCGGACGAACGGATCGTCGCGGCGCCTGTGCCGCCCTGCTGGCACCGCTCAGGGGGCCTCCGCGATCCGGCAGATCACGGCGCCGACCACGGTCGGGGACGGCGCCGGGACGACGATCTCGGCGACGCGTCCCGGCGCGCCGGCCTCGATCTCGACGGTGGTTTTTTCCGACTCGACCTCGGCGACGATCGTGCCGGGCTCGACCCGATCGCCGACCGCCACGCGCCAGGCGATCACATCGACCTCGACGGTCGCCTGGCCGAGCTTCGGGATCACGACGTCGTGCATCGCCCCCTCAGCCGCACACGACGCGGATCGCCGCGCCCAACCGCTCCGGCCCCGGCAGGGCCGCCTTCTCCAGCGGGGCGCTGAAGGCGATCGGCGCATCGGCTCGGGTGATGCGCTTGATCGGCGCCTTGAGCGCGCCGAACACGCGCTCGGCGAGCAGCGCCGCGACCTCGGCGGCGAAGCCGCAGGTCCGGTTGGTGTCATCGTAGATGACGACCCGCCCGGTCCGCGCCGCGGCCGCGCACAGGCCGTCCTTGTCGAGCGGCAGGAGGCTCCGCGGGTCCCACACCTGAACGCTGATCCCCTCCGTTGCGAAACTGTCGGCGACCTGGATCGCCTCGGGCACGAGGTGGCCGACCGCGACGACGGTGACATCGCTCCCCGGCCGCTTGATCTCGCCGACGCCGAACGGGATCGCGTACGCCTCCTCCGGTACCTCGCCCCGCAGTGCCAGGCACGCGGCCGGCGCGAAGAACGCGACGGGATCGTCCTCACGGATGGCGCTGATGAGGAGGCCCTTGGCGTCATAGGCGCTCGCGGCGCAGACCGTCTTGATGCCGGCGTGGAGGAAGTACGGATAGGGGTTGTCGGCGTGCTGCCCGGCGAGCCCATTGCGGGCGCCACTCGCCATCACCGTGTAGGTGACCGGCACCGTCGCCTGCCCCCCCATCATCAGCCGCATCTTGGCCGCATTGTTCACGAGCTGGTCGAAGGCCAGGTAGACCAGCGAGGCGATCTGGAACTGAACGATCGGGCGCAGCCCGGCCATCGCGGCACCGGTGCCGAAGCCGACGAACGCCGCCTCCGAGATCGGCGTGTCGAGCACCCGCTCCGGCCCGAACTTGGCTAGGAGCCCGCGCGTCTCGCCGCGCAGATTGCCGCGGATGTCCTCGCCCAGGATGATCATGGCGGAGTCGCGCTCCATCTCCTGGTGGTAGGCCTCGTTCATGGCCTGCAGGTAGCGCAGTTGCCGGCTCATTCGAAGCCCTGCGCCGGCAGTCCGGGATAGGTCCGGGCGTAGACATGGTCGAGCGCGGTGTCGGCGGAGGGCCACGGGCTCTGGCGGGCGATGGCCACCGCCTGGTCGAGCTCGCGCTCGACCGCCGCATCGCACCGGCGCTGATCGTCCGCGCGCCACAGGCCGGCTTCGCCGAGCCGCTTGCTCCAGGCCGGGATCGCGTCGCGCTTGCGCCACGCGACGATCTCTTCGTCGCTGCGGTAGTCGAGCTTCATGAATCGCTCTGCCGTGTAGTGGCCGACGAAGCGGTAGGTGCGGCACTCGATCAGGCTCGGGCCCGCGCCAGCCCTCGCCCGCTCGACCGCGCGTCGCGTGGCCTCGTAGACCGCCTGCACGTCCATGCCATCGACCGCCTCGCCGGGCATGCCGTAGGCGGCGGCGCGGGTGTAGAGCTCGACCTTGGTCACCGAGGCGATCGGCGTCGTGATGGCGTAGCCGTTGTTCTCGCAGACGAACACCACCGGCAGGGCCCAGATGGCCGCGAGGTTGAGCGCCTCGTGGAACAGCCCGTGGTTGACACCGCCATCGCCGAAGAAGCTTGCGGCGACGCGATCCTGGCCGCGGCGCTTGAAGGCGTACGCCGTGCCGCAGGCCATCGGGCAGCCCGCCGTCACGATGCCGTTCGCCCCGAAGATGCCGAGCGCCATGTCGGCGATGTGCATCGAGCCGCCGCGCCCCTTGTTGTAGCCGCCCTCGCGTCCCAGGAGCTCGGCCAGCATGTGGGCGACGTTGCCGCCCTTGGCGATGATGTGCCCGTGGCCGCGGTGGGTCGAGGTGATGACGTCGTCATCGCGGAGCGCCAGGCAGACGCCGACCGCCACCGCTTCCTGGCCGACCGACTCGTGGGTGACGCCGGCGATCTCGTTACTCTCGACCAGCTTGACCACCCACTCCTCGAAACGGCGGATGAGCTGCATGCGCCGATACATCTCCTCGGCGAGCGGCTTGGGCACGGTGATCGTCATGAGGCCTCCGCGGGTGTATCAGGGGCGCGCCGGCATTGTGCCGGCTCGCCCCACCCTATTCAACAATGGCAAGGAGACCGCGATGGCCC
>VGEJ01000022.1 GCA_016869335.1 Alphaproteobacteria bacterium
CACCGATCACGCGGGCTTCGATATCGGCGAACAACACCGGGGCGCAGTCGGCCGTCAGGATGCCGAGGGCGAGGCCGGCCTCGCGGGTGACCATCGCATCGGCGCGCGGCAGCGCGCCAAACGCCCATGCCTCGGTCGTCGCGACGGCGATGTTGCTGTGATGCTGGTAGACCGTGCACAGCCGCTCCGGCGCCAGGTCGAGCCGCGCGAGGGCGCGCCGCCGGTTGATGTGAACACGCTCCGGCTCGTCGCGCGAGCCGAGGCCGCAGTTGAGCGAGGTGTAGATGCCCTCCGAGACCCCGCCGAGGCGGGTGAAGAAGCCATGGCGCAGGGCCGGCTCGACCTCGAGGAGCGGGGCGGTCAGCACGGGCGGGGAAGACCCGGCAGGTCGGTCAGGGCGGGGTGAGCGATGGCGAGCACCTTGAACAGACTGCCCATCTGGCCGGGGTCGGTCAATCGCGCCGCGCCGCTCCGTAGCGCCGCGCGCTGAGCGGGCGTCGCCCCGCGCTCCAAGGCGGTCAGCCGCTCGGCAATGCCGAGGGCGCCGAAGAACACGCCTTGCTCGATCGGGCCAAGAGTGATCGCGCCCGCCCGCCGAGCCGCAGCCGCCAGCGCGCCGAAGTCGACGTGGGCGGCCAGGTCGGCCTCGCCCGGTGCCGCCAGCACCGGGTGGCTGCCGTGGCGGCGGACGGCCTGCAGCGTCTCGTGGAGCCGGGTCGTGGCGGTGCCATAATCGACGATCAGTGCCGCGCCGCCGGCGCGGGCCACCCGCTCGCCGATCTCCTGCGCCAACGCCAGCCCGCCGGGACAGACCTCGACGATGCTCTGCAACGGTGCGCCCGCGACCGAGACCGGCGCGCCCATGCCGCTCTCGGGGACGGCGAGGGGCGAGAGGACGAAGCGGAAGCCCGCGCCGTCCGCGGTGAGGGCGATCAGCCGCTCGTGCCAGCCCGTTAGCCCGCGCTGGAACTGGCGCACCGCCAGCGCGTCGAACAACTCGTTGGCGAGCAGGAGGAGCGGCGCGTCCGGAACCTCGGCGAGGCGCTCGCACCAGCGCACGGGAATGCCGCGCAGGGTCTCGGCCTGCACCGCCCGCAACGTCGGGCTCGTTTCGACGAGGTGGATTTCGACCGCGGCGCACATGGCGGGCACCGCGGCCATGGCGCGCAGCGCATCCGCCATCAGCGTCCCGCGCCCGGGGCCGAGCTCGACCAGTACCGCGCGCGGCGGCCGGCCCATCAGCTCCCAGGTCGCGGCGCACCAAAGGCCTAGCAGTTCGCCGAATATCTGCGACACCTCTGGCGCGGTGATGAAGTCACCGCTCAGCCCGATGGGTTGGCGCCGGGTGTAGTAGCCGTGTTCCGGGTCGCCGAGTGCGGCCGCCATGTACGTGGCGACGCTGATCGGGCCCGCCTGGCGAATCGCGGCGGCGATCCGGCGGCCGAGCGCGTTCACGGCCGTGCCGCGAGCGGACGCGCCGCGCCGCGCCAGATCAGGTACAGCCCCGCCGCCAGCATGGGCAGCGACAGAAGCTGGCCGAGCGTGGCCCCCGCGGCCAGGAACCCGATCTGGGCATCGGGCTCGCGAAACAGCTCGCCGATGCCGCGGGCCACCGCGTAGCCGGTCAGGAAGATGCCGGTCAGGAGCCCCGGCCGCTCCCGCCACGCCCGGCGGCGCCAGGCGAGGGCGAGCAGCACAAACAGCACCACCCCCTCGAGCGCCGCCTCGTAGAGCTGGCTCGGGTGACGCGGCTCGGGTCCTCCGGCCGGAAACACCATGGCCCAGGGCGCGGTGCTCGGCCGTCCGTACAGCTCACCGTTGACGAAGTTGGCGAGCCGGCCGAAGAACAGCCCGATCGGCGTGGCGCAGGCGATCGGGTCGGCCAGCCGCAGCACGGCGATCCGGCGCTGGCGGGCGAACAGAACGATGGCCACAGCGACCCCGATCAGGCCGCCGTGGAACGACATGCCGCCGCGCCAGATGTAGAGCGCCTCGAGCGGCCGCTCGAGGTAGTAGTCGAGGTTGTAGAACACGACCGAGCCGAGCCGACCGCCCAGCACGACCGCAATCACCGCCCACACCAGGAAGTCGTCGACATCGCTGCGCTTGAATGCGCTCTCACCGCGGCAGAGCCACACGACGTAGCGCCAGCCGAGCACCAGCCCGACGATGTAGGCGAGCGCATACCAGCGCAGCGCGAACGGGCCGATGGCGATCGCGACGGGATCGATCGCCGGGTAGGCAATGACGAACGCAGGGAGGCCGGGCATGTGGCGCCGCTTATAGGCCGCAGCGGCCGGCGCCGGCAAGGCGCCCGCGCTTGTCAGGCGCGGCCGATCCCGCCATATACGGGTCAGTCTCTCGCACACTGGAGCGGCGCCATGCAGACACAGAACCGATTGCTCGACGATCTGGCACGCCTGACGACCAGCGCGCTCGGGACGCTCAAGGATGCCCGCGCCGAGGTCGAAGCGCGGGTGCGCGAGCAGATCGAGCGCGGGCTCGCGCGCATGGATCTGGTCACCCGCGAGGAGTTCGAGGTGGTCAAGGCCATGGCCGCGAAGGCGCGGGCCGAGAACGAGGCGCTGCGGGAGCGCCTGGCCGCCCTGGAGAAGCGCGTGCGCCGCCGCAAGAAGCGGCGCACGCCGGCGGCCGCGCCCGGAGAAACGCCGGCCGCGTCTTAGCGGAACAGCTCGTAGAGCGTCGCCTGGTCGGGCAGGCCCGTTTCGGCGAGCTTGCGCTCGCGCTGGAAGGCCTGGAGGGCCGCTCGGGTGGCGGGGCCGAACGCGCCGTCGGGCGTGCCCGTGTAGTACCCGAACTCCTTGAGCCGATCCTGGGCGGCACGCAGCACGTCGCGGAACAGCGTGATGGACTGCTCGCCCTCCTTGATGTCGAGCGATTCCGAACGGATGCGGAGCCGCGTCGGCGCCAGCGCCTGGATCATGGCGCCGACGGCATTGGCGAACGGCGTCGCCGGGTTGGCCTTGCAGTAGTTCTCCAAGAGCGCCGCCAAGAGGTCGAGCGATTGCCACGGCGCGATGTCGAAGGTCTCATCGGCGAACTGGTTGTAGCCGGAGAGGAAGCCGGCGAGCCAGCCCCCGAACAGCGCGTAGGTCTTGGACTGCGCCGCGCGCTCCTTGACGTACTGCTCGCACGAGCCGCTGCCCGCGCCCTTGATGACGAACTCGCCCGTGGCCGTCGCGGCGCCAGCCGGCGCGAGCGGGACGAGCAGCAGGCAGGCGGCGAGGGCCGGGACGGTCAGTTTCATGCGCAGACTTCCACGCTGGGGCAACCGGCCGCATTGTAGGGAGGCAGCCCGACAACGCCAGCCCTATCGCACCCGCCCCCGCCCGCGTCCCCCAATCAGGAGCAGGACGCCCAACCCACCCGCCAGCAGCATGAGACTCCCCGGTTCCGGTACCTGCACGGTCAGCTGAATCTTCTGACGCTGCCCTCGCGTTCGACGACGGAACGTTGAAGCTGCCCGCGGCCGCGACGCTCAAGCTGGAGAACGGCACCGCCAGCGGAACCGGACTGAGGCTCTCCCGCCATCAATTACCTCGATGCTGCTGGCGAAGCCGTCGAATTCGCCACCCTCGAATGGGTCAACTGGTTCAACCATCGCCGGCTGCTGGAAGCCTAGAGACGTGGCCGCTGGGCGCGCCCCGCCGAGCAGAACCGGGAAACAGAGCGTCAGAACCGGCCGGCCTGGTAGTCGCGGATCGAGTCCAGGATCTCGTCCTGGGTGTTCATCACGAACGGGCCGTAGCGCGCGATCGGCTCCCCGAGCGGCCGGCCGGCGATGAGGAGGAGGCGGACGGCGCCCGCAGGTGCGGCGAGCATCACCGTATCGCCTGCAGTCAGCTCGGCCAGCGTCTCGGCCGGCACGGCGGTGCCGGCGATGTCGGCGGTGCCCTCGAAGACATAGCTGAGCGCCGTATGGGTCGCCCGCACCGCGGCCTGCCAGCGTGCGCCGGCGGCCAACGCGACATCGAGGTAGAGCGGCGCCACCGCGATGCCGCTCACCGGCCCGGTCAGGCCCCCGGCTTCGCCCGCCACGACGCGCAGCCGCACGCCCGGTGCCACCTCGGCCTCGGGGATCGCCTCGGGCGGAATGTCCTGATAGCGCGGCTCCTGCATCTTGTCGGCGGCCGGCAGGTTGACCCAGAGCTGGAAGCCCGCCATGAGGCCATCGGTTTGCTCGGGCATCTCGGAGTGGATGATGCCGCGGCCGGCGGTCATCCACTGCACGCTGCCGGCGCGCAGGTGGCCGGTGCGGCCGGTCGAGTCTTGGTGGCGCATCGCGCCGGCCAACATGTAGGTGACGGTCTCGAAGCCGCGGTGCGGGTGCGGCGGAAAACCGGCGATGTAGTCGTCGGCGCGATCGGAGCGGAACGAGTCGAGCAGGAGGAAGGGATCGCAATGCGGCATGGCCGGCGAGCCGATCACCCGCTTGAGCCGCACCCCGGCGCCGTCGCTCGCCGCGACCGCCGCCACCAGGCGCACCACGCTTCGCTCCGTCATCCCGCCCTCCGCACCGGCACGCGCCGCACCAAGCCTTAGCACGATGGCGCGCGTCTGCCAGGATGCGCAACTCTAAACCGAATGGTAAAATGTCGGCGGGGCCACCAGAGGACACCTGCATGGACTTCCTGATCCAGTACCGCATCCGCGAGGGCGCCGAGGCCGCTCAGGACGCGGCCGTCCGCGCGTTCGTCGCCGCGATCCGCGCCACCGGCGATGCGGCCTGCCGCTACACCGTCTACCGCCGGCAAGACGACGGCCGCGCTTTCGTGCATCACGCCTGGCTGGCGGACCAGGCAGCCTTCGCGCGCTTCCAGGCGCAGCCGCACTTCAAGGCGTTCGCCGATGGCCTCGGCGCCCGGGTCGAGGCCCCGCCGACGGTAGCACGGCTCGACCCGGTGATTTCGAGCGGCGGCTGACGCCCGTCACTCGGCTGCTTCGGTCCGCGCCCGTGACCAGCGTCGGGGGGGCGCGCGCTTCAGCCCTTGAGGGCGTCCACTCCAGCCTGGGCGATGCGCGCGTCGTCGCCCGAGGCGACCCCGCTCACGCCGATGCCGCCGACGATCGCGTTCCCAGCGGTGATCGGCAGGCCGCCTTCCAGCGGCACGATCTCGGGAATGGTGAGGAGGGCGCTGCGGCCGCCGGTGATGATGTCTTCGAGCACCTTGGTCGGCCGGCCGAATCGAGCGGCCGTGCGCGCCTTGCCGTAGGCGGTGAGCGCCGTGGCCGCGCCGGCGCCGTCGATGCGGGTGAGATGCACCAGGCTGCCGCCGGCATCGACGATCGCGATCGACACGTTCCACTTGTTGTCCTTGGCCTTCTTCTCGGCCGCCGCCATGATTGCCTTGGCGCCGGCCTGCGTGAGCCGCTTGGTCGACTTGAGGTGCTTGGCCACGGTTGCCTCCCCCATCTTGTGTTGGCGTTGAGCGGCGCGCATCCTAGGGCATTCGCGGCCACTCGGCCACCGGCTCGCATGCCAAGCGGCGCCTGTGCGGCGGCAGCGCGATCGGGTAGGATGGCGCCGCGCCTGGATCATCCCCGTGCATCGCTGCGCTCGCCGGGTGCGGCGTCATTACGCCCGGCAATGTCCCGATAACGGCGGACGGCGGCCGTCCCGCGGCGGCGAGTGTGCTGCCGCTCCTGTCGGCCAGGGGCGCGGGCGGCGCGGTCGCTTCGCCCGAAGCCGCACTCCTCGGGGTCGATTGGCGGGATGCCGAACGGCTAACCGTGACGATGGTGGACTTCAGCTTCGCACCCGATCACTTGGAGCTCCGCGCCGGCGTGCCCTACCGGCTCCGCCTGCGCAATCAGGGCGAGCGGGCGCATGGCTTTCACGCCAGCGGTTTCTTCGCGGCCATCGCGCTCGGGGGTGTCCGGGCGGTGCCCTTCGCCGGTCCGGTCCAGGACCCTGCGGCTGCTGGCGCCGTGGCCCTGACGACCATCGACGGCCGAACCGTGGTCTATCTGCCGGTGGCGGCGGCAGCAGCCGCGTACGCGCGGGCGCCGGCCCGCCAGCTGCTCGAGGCCGGCGCAGCCTCAGCGCCGGAACCGGCCGCACCGGCCGGCGATGGTCCGAACGGCCGCGCGGCCGTAGGCCCCGAGACGGTCGAGGATATCCGGCTGGAGCCGTATCAGGAGGTCGAGATCGACCTGGTGCCGATCGCGCGCGGCGCCTACCCCTTCCGCTCCTCGCTCTACGGTTTTGTCCGCGGCATGTACGGCCGCATCACGGTCGACTAGGTTACGCCTCGCCGGAAGCGGTAGACGACATAGTAGACGAGGGCGACGAACACGCCGCCGCCGACGATGTTGCCGAGCGTCACCGGCACCAGGTTGGACACGAACCCGCCGAGATCGAGGTCGGCCAGCATGGCGGGCGTGAGGCCGGCCTCGGCCACCGCGCCGGCGTCCAGCGCGGCGAGCCAGCCAATCGGGATCAGGTACATGTTGGCGATCGAATGCTCGAAGCCGAGCGCGACGAAGGCGGTGATCGGGAATGCGATCGCCAGGACCTTGCTGCCGACGCTGCGGGCGGCGAAGCAGAGCCAGACGGCGAGGCAGACCAGCGTGTTGCACAAGACTCCGCGGAAGAACGCTTCATCGAGCGGGATCGCCACCTTCGCCGCGGCGATGCCGATCGCTGTCGCGGCCAGGCCGTGATCGGCGAGGCCGAGCGTGCCGGAGAGCCAGACGAGCACCGCCGAGCCGAGCGCGCCGATCAGGTTGCCGAGGTAGATCACGCCCCAGAAGCGGGCGGGGGCGGCGAACGAGGCGCGGCCATCGACCCAGGCGAGCAGTGCCAGCATGTTTCCGGTGAACAGCTCGGCCCCGCCGACGACCACCAGCACGAGCCCGAGCGAGAAGGCGAGCCCGCCGAGGATGCGCTCCGGCCCGAACCCCAGCCCGGACCCGGTCACCGCGAGAGTGTAGAACATCGCCCCGAAGGCGATGAAGGCGCCGGCCAGGACCGACAGCATGACCACAGCGTGGAGGGGCTGGCTGAGCTTGGTCGCGACCGCCGCTTCGACCCGCAGCGCCATCTCGGCCGGCGCGTAGTCGTCGAGCGCCTTGCGCGGGTCCGGGGCCGGGGGGAGCGGTTCGGGCGTCATCGGGCACGCCTAGAAAACCACGGCCGCGAGGGCATATAAAGGGCGATGCGGTTCGAGAGCGCCTTGCCCCCTGATCCGGCCCGGCCGAAATCGCGCAAGAGCGAGGGCGGTATCGCCTTCGCGCTCACCTCCGACTTCCAGCCGATGGGCGATCAGCCGCAAGCGATCGCCGAACTCATCGCCGGCCTGCGCCAGGGCGAGCGCGATCAGGTGCTCCTCGGCGTCACCGGCTCGGGCAAGACCTTCACCATGGCGCAGGTGATCGCGGCGATGCAGCGCCCCGGGCTCATCCTCGCTCCCAACAAGACGCTGGCGGCGCAGCTCTATGGCGAGATGAAGGGGTTCTTTCCCAACAACGCGGTCGAGTACTTCGTCTCCTACTACGACTACTACCAGCCCGAGGCCTACGTGCCGCGCTCGGACACCTACATCGAGAAGGACGCGGCGATCAACGAGCAGATCGACCGCATGCGCCACGCCGCCACCCGCTCGCTGCTCGAGCGCGACGACGTGATCATCGTCGCTTCGGTGTCGTGCATCTACGGCATCGGCGCGGTCGAGACCTATCAGGACATGGCGATCCCGGTGCTGGTCGGCGACCGCATCGAGCGACGCGAGTTGATCCGCCGCCTGGTCGAGATCCACTACCGGCGCAACGACATGGCGTTCCAGCGCGGCGCCTTCCGGGTCCGCGGCGACGTCGTCGAGGTGTTCCCCTCGCACCTCGAGGACCGTGCCTGGCGCATCTCGCTGTTCGGCGACGACGTCGAGGCGATCACCGAGTTCGATCCGCTGACCGGCGAGAAGTCGGACACGCTCGACTTCGTCAAGATCTACGCCAACAGCCACTACGTGACGCCGCGCCCGACGCTGCAGCAGGCGATGAAGCAGATCAAGCAGGACCTGATCCAGCGCCTCGACGACCTGCGCCAGGCCGACCGGCTCTTGGAGGCGCAGCGGCTCGATCAGCGCACGCTCCTCGACATCGAGATGATGGAGGCGACGGGCTCGTGCGCGGGGATCGAGAACTACTCGCGCTATCTCACCGGGCGCAAGCCGGGGGAGCCGCCGCCGACGCTGTTCGAATACCTGCCGCCCGAGGCGCTGGTGTTCGTCGATGAATCGCACGTCACGGTGCCGCAGCTCGGCGGCATGTTCCGGGGCGACTTCAACCGCAAGTCGACGCTCGCCGAGTACGGCTTCAGGCTGCCGTCCTGCGTCGACAACCGGCCGCTCAAGTTCGAGGAGTGGGACGTGATGCGGCCGCAGACGATCTTCGTCTCGGCCACCCCCGGCCGCTGGGAGATCGCGCGCACCGGCGGCGCCTTCGTCGAGCAGGTGATCCGCCCGACCGGCCTGATCGATCCGGTGTGCGTCGTCCGCCCGGTCGAGAGCCAGGTCGATGACCTGATCGGCGAGTGCAAGGCGGTCGCCGCCAGGGGCCAGCGCGTGCTGGTCACCACGCTGACCAAGCGCATGGCCGAGGACCTCACCGAGTACCTGCACGAGGCCGGCATCCGGGTGCGCTACCTGCACTCCGACATCGACACCATCGAGCGCATCGAGCTGATCCGCGACTTGAGGCTCGGCGCCTACGACGTGCTGGTCGGCATCAACCTCCTGCGCGAGGGCCTCGACATCCCGGAGTGCACGCTGGTCGCCATCCTCGATGCCGACAAGGAGGGCTTCCTGCGCTCGCGCACCTCGCTGATCCAGACCATCGGCCGGGCGGCGCGCAACCTCGATGGCCGCGTGATCCTCTACGCCGACACCATGACCAACAGCCTGACCGAGGCGATCGGCGAGACCAACCGCCGGCGCGAGAAGCAGCAGGCCTACAACGCGGCGCACGGCATCACGCCCGAGAGCGTGAAGAAATCGATCGGCGACGTGCTCGACGGGGTGTGGGAGGCGGACTACGTGACGGTCGACACCGGCGATGCCGAGCACCGCCAGCTCATCGGCCACAACCTCAAATCCTACCTCGCCGATCTCGAGGCGCGCATGCTCGAGCACGCCGGCAACCTCGAGTTCGAGGAAGCGGCGCGGCTGCGCGACGAGCTGCGCCGGCTCGAAGCCCTCGACCTCGGCCTCGGCGAGGCAACGAAGGAGCGCAAGCGCTCGGGCGGCCCGGTGCGGCGCTCCACCGCCGAGAGCCGCGGCCGCTCCACCGCCGGCCGCCCCGGCACCCGCCAACTCCGCGGCAAACGCGAACCGCGGGTGTAGGTGCGAGGGGAGAATGAAGATCGAGACAATTGTAAGGCGGTGCGCTTTCGGAATGTCTGCCCTGTCAATCGCTCTGGCCATGATCGGGGCTCTTGGATTACCTTCAATGACATGGGACTGGTATCCGTTCGTGATTATTTCAGTTTTTCGATTTGCGTCGGTACTCGTCTGCGATCCCCGACGCAGTATTACTCGCGTCAAGACCCCATTCGGCTAAGTCAATGTCGCGGACGAGCGCGACCCAAGCCCGTCTGACCTTACTATCGTCTCGGACACGTCTCAGAGCACCGTGTCGATGGAGGCGCCCGAGGCGTCGAGGACTGGTGCGGGAGTGCGTTCGGTCGATCTCGACCGGCTCGGTCTTTTGGTCGCTGCATTCAGAGGGCTAGGTGTTGCACTGCGAAACCGTGCCCCACCGAGGTCGAACCAGCGGCCTGGGTCAAAGAGTGCAACGAATGGCAGCGAAAGGTAGAGTTTACGCTAAGGAGCGCAGATCCCGTTGTTGGGGCGTGGTTCGCAACACTTGATGCCGTGCCGCCGCCACGAGTTCGGCTGCCCGTGAGTTGGTCTGAAGAGAATCTGGCCGCATACCGAGATCTCGATTTCATGCTTGTTAAGCTGGAGCGATTCTTGTTTCACAGGTATGTGTGCGCAAGCCGGCCACGACTGCCGTGATCGGCACGAATGCTTCCGAACGGAAAAGTGGACGCCTACGAGCAAAGGCGCAGAACTAGCTCACTGGCGCGCCTATAGGCGCGGCGGCTTCGCGGAGGGCGGTGAGGAGGTCGGACCACCACAGGCCCAGCATGCGGATGAAGGCCGCGGTCGCGAGGCCGTGGCGCGCCGGGTGGTCGGGGCGGATGCGGCTCCAGCCGCGGTAAGTGAGGAAGGTGCCGCCGGCGCGGGGCTCGAAGCGCACCTCGACCTCGGTCGTCTCGGTCGGCGCGAAGTTGACTGCGCGCCAGGCGAAGGCGAGCCGGGTCGGCGGCTCCCACAAGGTGACACGGCCGGTCTCGACGACGTGCGTCCCCTCCGGCGTCTCGAACGATTCGAACAGCCGCCCGCCGACACCCGCTTCGAGGCGGATGAAGCCGCGCCGGGCGCCGCCGTGCCGGGCGCCGGCGATGCGGTACTTGAGCCCGCGCCGCCACCAGCGGTCGATCTCCTCGGTGAACAGGCGGAAGGCGGCGGCGGGCTCGAGCGCCACCTGGACGGAGACCCGGACTTGGTCGCCGGCGATGGCTGGCTCGCTCACGGGGTACCCCGAGGCTCCTCGGCGTGGGCCTTGAACGCGCCGAGCTGATCCGCCCAGAACGCGCCGACCTCGGCGAGCCACACCTGGAGCTCATCGAACGGCTCGCGCCGCAGATGGTAGACCCGCGCGCGCGCGTCCTCGGCCTGGATCTCTTCCAACACCAGCCCGGCCCGGCGCAGCACTCGCAAGTGGCGGCTCGTCGCCGGGCGGTCGAGCGCGAGCGCCGCCGCGATGGCACTCGGCCGGCGCGGGGCCACGCGCAAGAGCTCGATCACGCCCCGCCGCGCCGGATCGGCCAACGCGGCGAGCGTGGCATCGAGCCCGCTCACGGCCGCGCCGGTTCGCGCACGCGGTGCATGAACCACCAGTGGTGGCCCTCGGGATCGATCGCCTCGTAGGTGCGGTCGGCCCAATAGTCCGCGCCGTAGTCGTGGGTCTCCGGTTCCTGCGCTATCTGCGCGCCGGCGGCGCGGGCGTGGGCGCAGTGGGCATCGAGGTCATCGACGTAGACGCAGAGGCTCTGGGTGTTGGCGCCGCCCAGCACGCGCGGGCTGCGGCACTGCTGGCGCGGCCGCGGCGCGGACTCGCCGCTCGGGCCGACCATGATCAGGCCCTCGCCGTATTCGAGCTCGGAGTGCTCGATGCGGTCGCCCTCACCCTCGACCTTGAGGCGCACCGTGAAACCGAAGGCCCGGCACAACCAGTCGATCGCGCTGCCAGCATCCTCGTAGAACACCGCGGATGCGATCCGCGGCCAGCCCGCCGGTGTCGGCTTCATCGGTCACTCCGTTTATGTGGCATTCTCCATAATCATTATAATACTAGATAATTATGAGCCACCACTGACATGGATTGCTGCGCGCGTTTGGTCACCGCGGCGGCCGACGCTATGCTCGGGACGGAGGGGCAGCGCGAGACCGGCGTGAACGAGCAAACGCGTAGCGAGACGGCCCTGGTCACTGGGGCGGCACACCGCATCGGGCGGACGATCGCGCTCGACCTCGGCCGTCGCGGTTATCGCGTCGCCGTGCATTACAACCGCTCACGCGCCGCGGCCGAGGCGGTGGCCGAAGCGATCTGCACTGCGGGCGGCGCCGCCATCACGGTGGCCGCCGACCTCGGCAACGAATCCGACGTCCGGGGCCTGATCGGCGGCACAGCAGCACTCGGACCGCTCACGTGCCTCATCAACAACGCCTCGGAGTTCGAATACGACGACCTCGTCACGGCCACTCGCGCGAGCTGGGACCGCCACATCGAGGCCAACCTGCGCGCCCCTTTCGTCCTCACCCAGGCCTTCGCGCAGCAGCTCCCACCCGACCGCGCCGGCAATGTGATCAACCTGATCGATCAGTGCGTGTGGAACCTGACGCCGACGTTCGTCTCCTATACGGTGAGCAAGGCCGGGCTGTGGACCCTAACCCGGACGCTTGCCCTGGCGCTGGCGCCGCGGGTGCGTGTCAACGCCATCGGGCCGGGACCGACCCTGCCGAGCGCGCGCCAGAGCCCTGAGGCGTTCGCCCGCCAGCGAGCCGCGGTGCCGCTCCGCCGCGGCGCCAGCCCCGAGGAGATCGCCGACGCGGTGCGCTTCATCCTGGCCGCGCCGGCGCTCACCGGCCAGATGATCGCGCTCGATGGCGGCCAGCACCTCGTGCCCGGGGCCGGGGCGGCCGATGCGGGAGGCCCGCCATGAGCACGGCAGTGCGGCGCGTGTTCGTCCGCGACCTCGTGCTCGGCGCCAATATCGGCGTCTACAACTTCGAGAAGCGCGGCGCCCAGCCGATCCGGGTCAACATCGAGCTCGTCGTGGCGGACACGCCGATCGACGACGACGATGTCCGCAGCGTCGTCGATTACGGCCGCATCGTCGCCGCCGTGCACGCCATCGTCGGGGGTGGCCACATCAATCTGGTGGAGACGCTGGCCGAGCGGATCGCGGTGAGTTGCCTCGGCGACACCAGGGTCCACACGGCGCGCGTTCGGGTTGAGAAACTCAACGTCGTGCCGGAAGCACGCGGCGTCGGTGTGGAACTCGAACGAAGCCAGCCTGTCAAGCCCAAAGACTGAGTGGTTCGGCGCTCGTCGTCGGCGCCGGTTTTGTGCACAGGCCGGGATCGGTCGGGACGGCGCCAGCGGGCGGCCGCCGAAAATGGCAGAAATCAGGCGATTGTATGACCGCGCTCTGATTGTTCTTTCTATTTCAGTGCATTAGCGATAATGCCCAAGAACTAAGCAGCCAAGGGAAGCGCGCGGATTCCTTGACTTGAGATATCCGCCGCGGGCGTTTGCCCACAGAGTTATCCGCAGGTTTCGTGGATAAGGTTACAGGCGCGTGACGACCTTGGCCTGGCCGGGCATCGCAATGGCATCATGCCGAGTTTGCACGTATCGCGCGATGAGCGGCGCGTTGACGCCACGCGCCGCGCCAGCGATATAAAGCACGTGGTGGAGCCCGAGAGTGCGGTCGTACGGGCGGCCGGCGCCGCGCTCGCGCCGCCGGCTCGGCTCGGCGCCACCGTGATCCGCGAGCAGCTCAACAAGCTGCCTGGCAAGCCCGGCGTCTACCGCATGCTCGACGCCAGGGGCCAGGTCCTCTACGTCGGCAAGGCCAAGAATCTGCGCAAGCGGGTCGCGAGCTATGCCAGGTCGCCGCTTCCGTCGGCGCGCACCGCGCGCATGGTCGCGCAAACGGCGGCGATCGAGGTCATCACCACGCACACCGAGGTCGAGGCGATGCTGCTCGAGTCCAACCTCATCAAGAAGCTCAAGCCGCGCTTTAATATCGGGCTGCGGGACGACAAGTCCCTCCCCTACATCTTGATCGCCCGCGACCACGCGTGGCCACATCTGGTGAAGCACCGTGGTGCCCGCGCGCGCCGTGGCGAGTACTTCGGGCCGTTCGCCTCGGCCGGCGCGGTCAACGCCACCCTCAACGCGCTGCAGCGCGCGTTCCCGCTGCGCACCTGCACCGATGCGGTGTTTGCCGCCCGCACCCGGCCTTGCCTGCAGTATCAGATTCGGCGTTGCACCGCGCCGTGTGTCGGGCGCATCAACCAGACCGCCTACGATGCGATTGTCGACGAAGCGCGCCGCTTCCTGACCGGCAAGACCCACGAGGTTCAGCAGCAGCTCTCCGGCCACATGTCGAGCGCGAGTGCCGCGCGCGATTACGAGACGGCCGCCGTCTATCGCGACCGTATCCGCGCGCTGACGCAGATCCAGGCGCACCAGGACATCAACGTGCGCCATCTCGAAGAGGCCGATGTCATCGCCGCCTACCAGCGCGCCGGGCAGACCTGTGTGCAGGTGTTCTTCTTCCGCTCCGGCCAGAACTACGGCAATCGCGCCTACTATCCTGCGCATACCGACCAAGCCGAGGCGGGCGAGGTGCTGACCGCCTTCCTGGGCCAGTTCTATGCCGCGATTCGGCCACCGCGCCTCGTCCTGGTGAGTCATGAGCCGGCTGAACGCGGGCTGATCGAGGAGGCGCTGAGCGTGCGCGCCGAGCGCCGCGTCCGCTTGCGCAATCCGCGCCGCGGCGCCAAGTACGGGCTGATCGCCCGCGCGATCGTCAATGCACGCGAGGCGCTCGAACGCCGCCTCGCCGAGGCCGCCTCGCAGAACCAGCTGCTCGAGGGCACCCGTGCCGCCTTCGGGCTCGCCAACGCGCCGCAGCGGATCGAGGTCTACGACAACAGCCACATCTCCGGCCGGCACCCCGTCGGCTGCATGATCGTGGCCGGCCCGGAGGGCTTCATGAAGCGGCACTATCGGCGCTTCACGATCCGGGGCGCCGCCGCGCCGGGCGATGACTACGCAATGATGCGCGAGGTGCTGACCCGCCGGTTCAGTCGCCTCCGGCGCGAGGACCCAGAGCGCGACAAGGGAACGTGGCCCGACCTCGTGCTCCTCGATGGCGGCAGCGGACAACTCAGCGTGGCGCGCGAGGTGCTGCAAGCGCTCGGGATCGCGGACGTGCCGCTGGTCGGCATCGCCAAGGGGCCGGACCGGGACGCCGGACGCGAGCATTTCCACATCGCTGGGCGTTCCGTGTTCCAGCTTCCGGAACGCGATCCGGTCCTCTACTTCCTGCAGCGGCTGCGCGATGAAGCGCATCGCTTCGCCATCGGCGGCCATCGCGCCAAGCGCGCCCGCGTCGCGGTCACCTCGACCCTCGACGAGGTGGCGGGCGTGGGCAGCAAGCGCAAGCGCGCGCTCCTCCACCACTTCGGCTCGGCCAGCGCCGTGAGCGCGGCGGGGCTTGCCGACCTCGAGGCGGTTCCCGGCATCAATCGCCGGGTGGCGCAGCGGATCTACGAGCATTTCCACGCCGAGGCGTGAGGGTGGTATAGTGTGGCCCGGCCGCCGCCCGCATGATCGCGTCCCTGCCCAATGCCCTGACGCTGTCCCGGATCTTCGTGATCCCGGCGTTCGTGGTTGCATTCTACCTGCCGGCGCCATGGGCGAGCTGGGTGACTGCGGGGATCTTCGTTGCCGCCGGGGCGACGGATTTCTTCGACGGCTACGTCGCCCGCCGCCTCAATGTCGCGAGCGTGCTTGGGCGTTTTCTCGATCCAGTGGCCGACAAGCTGCTGATCGCCGCGGCAATCGTCATGCTGGTCGCGGTCGATCGCCTGGTGGCGCTCAACGTGGTGGCCGCGCTCGTGATTCTCTGTCGCGAGATCCTGGTATCCGGCCTGCGTGAGCACCTGGCCGGCATCAGGGTGAGCGTGCCGGTCACGCGCCTGGCAAAGTGGAAGACGACGGTACAAATGGTGGCGCTGGCGTTGCTGCTGTTCGGCGACGCGGCGCCCTTCGGTGTTCCGGCGACCGAGCTCGGCATCTGGGGTCTTTGGGCTGCCGCTGTTCTGACGCTGTATACTGGATATGATTACTTGCGCTCCGGCGTGACGCACATGCGCCGCAAGGAGCCACAGGAGACGGCGGCGGCGCTTCCCGAGGTCGGGCCGACTCCGCGCGCCGGCTGAAGAGCGAGGCGGCCAATGCGGGTTATCGGAGTGGCGGGCTGGAGCGGGGCGGGCAAGACCGCGCTGATCACGCGCCTCCTGCCGGTGCTGTGCGGCCGCGGGTTGCGGGTTTCCACCGTCAAGCGCGCGCACCACGAATTCGACATCGATCAGCCGGGCAAGGACAGCTACGCGCACCGTGCCGCCGGCGCCACCGAGGTCCTGGTATCGTCGGCGCGGCGCTGGGCGCTGCTGCACGAGCAGCGCGGCGCGCCGGAGTTGAGCTTCGAAGAAGCTATCGCCCGGCTCAGCCCCGTCGATCTGGTGATCGTCGAGGGCTTCAAGCACCACGCGCACGACAAGATCGAGGTCCACGATCCCGGCGAAGGCAAGGAGCTGCTGGCGCCGAACGACCCGCACATCATCGCCGTTTGCAGTGCGGCGCCGCTGTCGCCGCAGCGCGTGCCCGTGTTCACGCGCGACGACGTCGCCGGGGTCGCGGCCTTCATTATCGCGCACTGCGGCCTGGCAGCGCGGTCTGCGGTGGCGTGATGCATCTCCTCTATTTCGCCTGGGTGCGCCAGAAGACCGGCATCGCGGCCGAGACGATCACGCTCCCGCCCGGCATTGCCACGGT
>VGEJ01000023.1 GCA_016869335.1 Alphaproteobacteria bacterium
GGCGAGCAGTCATACCCCATCATGCTGCTGTCGTATAGGAAGCCGTGCGCCAACAGCTGGTCGACCGAATGCGGGCTTAGATCCCAGGCCGGCGAGCGGCAGCCCACGGCGTCCTCGCCGCAGAGCCGGCGGATCGCCTGCTGGCCCCGGAGCAGCTCGGCCACCTCCCGCTCACGGCTCATGCTGACCGGCGAGACGTGGGTCCAGCCGTGGTGACCGATCTCATGCCCGGCGGCGACGATGCGCTCGCGCGCCTCCGGGAACGACTCGATAGTGTGACCCGGAATGAACCAGGTCGTGCGAACGTCGTGCCGGCGCAACAGGGCGAGAATGCGCTCGCTCGCGACGACGCCGAACTCGCCTCGCGACAGCGGCGTCGGGGTGCGCGCGCAGCGCGCGATGAAGCCCGACACGGCGTCGAAGTCGGAGGTCAGGCAGGCGATGTGGCGCGGCATCGCGCCCCTCCGGTTCAGCCCGCCGCGGGTGGCGCGTGGCTTCTTAGCGCCGTCTCCTGGCGCTCGAGCTCTAGCGCGGCGAGGCGGCGGACGATGTCGAGCTGGCGCTGTCGCAGGCGCGTGTAGCCGATCAGCAGCGTGGTCGCGAAGCCGAGCAGGATGAAGATGGTCGCGAAGACGATGGCGATCGGCGCGTACACGATGTCGATCTGCACGGCCGCCCACTCGACAAATGCCGGCTGCGTGCTGAGAATGCCCAGCGCGACGATCGCCAGGAGCCACGGAAACGACATGTCGACCTGGATCAGCCCGCGCCGCACCAGGAGGATCAGGGCGACGGCGAGGGTGACGGCGATGGCGAGCTTGATCACCATCGGCGCGCCCTCAGCAATGCTCCCAGCACGAACATGTTGAAGCGGTACAACATACGGAGCGCCTGGAACAGGTTGAGCGTCGAGACGCCTTCGCGCCGCGGCGACTGCTCGATCGCCACCTCGACCACGGTCAGACCCTCGAGACACGCCGCGACGAACAGCTCCGGCTCCGGGTAGCGCTCCAGCGTGTGATGGTTGAGCCGGGCTGCCGCCGCGACGCCGATGGCAAAGAACCCGCTGTTGACATCGCGCGGTGCCGCACCCCGGGTGATGAGCCGCGAGAGCAGCGAGTAATAGCCGCGCACGAGCCGCCGCACCGGTGCGGCGGGCAGGCCCTCGCCGTCGCTCCGGCGCCCGACGACAAGATCCGCGCGACCCTCGGCAAGGGGAGCGAGCAGGCGGGGGATCGCCTGCACCGGATGCTGGCCATCGGCGTCGATGCGCACGATCGCGTCGTACCCGTGCGCGCTGCCATGGTCAAAGGCAATGTGGGAGCAGAGCCCGAGCCCGTAGTTGCCAGGTAGTCGGAAGAAAAGGGTACGCGTGCGATCGATCGCCGGCGCGACCGCCACCCGGGAGCCGTCGTCGATCACGAGCGGAACAAAACCGGGCCCGAGCGCTTCCACCGCCGTGCAGAGCGCCGATAGCGCGACGGTGTCATTGAGCGTCGGGATGAAGACCAAGGTGCGCAACGCCTTCCCTCCGGCGGCAGCCGATCTTAGCGGAACGCGGTCGGCCTGTCGCCGCGCGGGCCTCCCCGCCAGACGTCGGCGGACTTGTCGCTTGCTTGGCGATCGCCTATCTAGGCGTGACCCCGAGAGAACAGCCCATGTGCGGCATCTTTGCCTTGCTCCTCGCGCGGCCCCTGAACGAGGCTGACATCGCGCGCGGCCGTGCCGGGGTGGCCGCGCTCGGCCATCGCGGCCCCGACGGCCACGGCGAGTGGGTCGACCGCGACGCTGGCGTCTATCTCGGCCACACCCGCCTTGCGATCATCGACCCCAGCGCCGCGAACGCCCAGCCGTTCCAGCGCGAGGGCGCAGTTCTCGCCTACAACGGCGAGACCTACAACTTCCCTGCGCTGCGCCGCGCACTCGAGCAGCGAGGCGTCCGGTTCCGGACCCGCGGCGACACAGAGGTGGTGCTCGCGGCACTGCAGACCTGGGGCAGAGCGGCGCTGGAGCGCTTCGATGGTCAGCTCGCCCTGGTGCACTGGGACGGTGCGCGCGCGCGCGTCGCGCTCGACGCCTTCGGCGAGAAGCAGCTCTATGTGGCCGAGCTCGCCGACGGGGTGGCGCTGTCGTCCGAACTCGGCGCGCTGACCGGCGTGCTCGGCCTGCGCCCCGACCTGTCGGGCGATCGGCTGCTCGCGTTTCTTGGATTGGGCTACATCCCCGCACCGGACACCGCCTACCCCGGCGTCCGCCGGCTCGGACCGGCGACCGAGCTGACGGTCGAGCGTGGGCGGATCGCCGCGAGCGCGGTTTATTGGCGACCGCCGTTCGGTGCGATTGGCAGTGGCCCCGCTCCCCCGCTCGATGACCGGGCGCTCGACCGCCTGCAAGGAGTGCTCATCGACGGCCTCGCCGGTCGGCTGATCAGCGACGTGCCCATGTGCCTGTTCCTCTCGGCGGGGGTTGATTCCGCGCTCGTGGCGGCCATGGCACGGCGTGATCTTGGCACCGCGTTGTCCTGCCTCACCGTTTCGTTCCCGGGTGCGGCGCTGGCTGATGAAACGGCCGAGGCGGCTGCGGTGGCGGCACACCTCGGCTTACCCCATCGCGCCCTCGCCAGCGCGCGGCCGACGAGAGATGGCATCGGCGATCTCCTCGGACTCTATGGCCAGCCGTGCGAGGCAACGACGGCGCTCTCGATCCGCGACATGGCGGCGGCGGCGGTGGGCGAGGGCTTCAAGGTGGGGCTGACCGGATCGGGCGGCGATGAGGTCGTCCTCGGCTACGGTAAGCACGCGCACTTCTATCGGCATCGCCGGATCGGCGCGCTGCCCGAGCCGTTCCGCGTGGCGCTCGGCCGGCTGGCGGAGCTTGGGTCGGGGCTCGATCGCCACCTGACGCGGCTGGCCGCCGAGCTCGGCACCCGAAACCACGAGCGCTATGTCGCCCAGCGCAACTACCCCGCCTACCCGTGGCTTCGGGAGATTCCCGGCTTTCGCTCGTGGGTCCGGCGCTATTTCGCCGACACCGATGCGCTGCTTACCCAGGTGTCGCGGCGCGAGCTCGCCGACGTCATGCCCAACAGCCGGCTCATCGCGATGGATCACGGCTCGATGCGCGCGAGCCTCGAGCTGCGCACCCCATTCCTCTCCTGCCGCTTGGTCGAGACGGTGGCCGAGTACGACCCCCGCGCTTTCTTCGCGTTTGGCCAGAAGGCGGTGACCCGCCGTCTGCTCAAGCGCTACCTGCCTGACTACCTGGTGGAGCGGCCCAAGCGCGGTTTCGTCTATCCGCCGGAGCGGTTGCTGCCGGCGGCTGGGGAAACGTTGCCGCCGATCCCCGGGGTGCCGGCGGCGGCCATCGCCGCGCTGTCGCGCCAGCTCACCGACCGCGGCCACATGCGTCTTGGCGTCCGCATCGCGCTGGCCGCCGCCTTCGCGGCCCGGGTGACCGCCGCGTAGCGGCGAGGGGTGGCCCTCGTCACGGCGACGCAACCGCGCCGCGCCGCAGCATGGCGGCGTAGATCGCCTCGATTCGGTGCGCGTGGGTGGCGGGAGCGTAGCGGTGGGTTGCGTCCGCGCGCAGGCGCTCGCACCGCGCCGCGGTAGCGGGATCCGCCAGGACGCGCCGCGCCGCCAACGCAAGGGCCTCGGGGTCGTCGGGCGCAACCAAAAGGTCTGCCGCAAGTGCGAGCGTCTCGCGGTGCCCGCCTGAGTCGGATGCCACGACCGGCGTTGCGCACAACAGCGCCTCGACTACCGTACGGCCGAAGCCATCCTGGACCCCCGGCGCGAGCAGGAGATCGAGGCCGGCGATCCACGGCTCGATCGGACGCTGAAAACCGACGAAGTGGACCCGACCGCTCAGGCCGTGCGCGCGGGCGAGGGCGCGGCAGGCTGCCTCCTCGCCGCCCCGGTCGTCGCCGATCAGAACGAACTCGGCCGATCCGAGCGCCGGCGCGAGCCGCGCCGCCGCATCAAGAAAGACGCGGGGCCGCTTCTGCGCCGTCATATTGCCGACGTAGCCGATGACGACCGTGGCCGGGCCTGCGCCGATCCGGCGCAGGAGCGTTTGCCGGGCCATTGCTTTGTCCGGCACTGCCGCGATATCGCAGGGATTGGCGATGACGAGCGCACGCCGACGAGCGGCGCGCGGCAGCGTGTCCCGCACGGTCCCCGAGATGCAGGCGATGCCGTCGGCGGCGCCTGCGAGCAGCCGCCACAGCGGCGAGCGCGACAGCAGCACGCGCTGGTGCCAAAGGAACTTCGCTCCACCGAGCCGTGCGGGGACGGCCCACGTCAGGTGCATGCGCAGATCGTTGGTGTGCACGATCGCGATGCGCCGGGACCGGATGAACCGGCAGAGCGACGGCATGGCACGAGCCATGGCGCCCGCCACGGCGGCAAGACGCGGGACGCGCCCGGCGTAGTCATCCAGCGGGATCACGGCGTAGGGTAGGGCGGATGCCACGAGCAGCTCGCACAACGGCCCCTCCTCGTGAACGACGACGAGGGGCTCGTAGCGCGCCGGATCCAGATGGCGCACCAGCAGGGTCGCGGAGATGTGGCTGCCGCCGATCGAGTCGCCGACGAACGGAAAACAGACGCGGACCCGCGTCATGGGCGTTGGCGCGGCGGGCGGGAAATTGACAGCGACGGACCTAGGCGGATAAGGGGTGTGAGGGGCACGGCTCCGGCGGTCCCGCGCAATCGAGCGAGGGCGAGCGGTCTCTGGTCGGCATGCAGAAGATCTTCACGGCCGCGATCGGCCGCACTGGCACAATGAGTCTCGCGCAAGCGATCACCCGTTACGGGCGGCGCTGCGTGGCGGAACACGAGCCGCCGGCATTGCTCCTGCAACAACTCGCGGAGCGGCCGTTTTTTCTCCGCCACCCATGGCTCCGCCCGGGGGGGCGTGCGCTGACCCTCGGGCGCGACCTGCAGCGGCGCTACCTCTATTCGGACGAGCTCCTTGGGCGCGGCGCGGCGCTCGAGTGGTACTATCGCGGCGACCAAAGGCTGGCGCTGGTGGCGGCGCGCCGGCTCAGACGGATCGAGCGGTTCGCCCGCCGCGGTTATCGGCATTACGTCGAGTCCAGCCAGTTCTTCCTCCGGACGTTCTGCTACGAAATGCACAGCCTCGTTCCTGACCTCGGCGTCATCAAGCTGGTGCGCGACCCCGTCGAGACGGCCCGCAGCTTGGCCAACCGCAACAAGAGCCTCGATTTGAACAGCTTGCCGGCGCACCATCCCGGCAATCTGTTCAGGATCCCGGAGAGCCAGATCCTGACCGCCTTCGAGTTCTATGCCCATCTCTGGCTCGAAACCGAACTTCGCTGGCACGCGTTTCGCGAGCGGACGGGGCTCACCCGCGTCGTCGTCCTGCAGACCAGCGACATCAGCGATCCGGCAAAACTCGGCGCGATGTTCGCGTTCTTCGGCATCGCTCACGATCCGATCGAGGGTCTGATGCCCGCCAACACCAACGTTGGCCGGAAGCTGCCGCCGACCCGGCCGACCAGCGAGGACGTGGCAGCCTTCCATCGGGTGCTGGCGTGGATGCCCGATGCGCAGCGCGACCGCATCGAGTATCTGCGCGGCTACGTGGCGGGGGCGGCGTGACGGTAACCGCTGACCGTGCCGCCGATCGACGGGTGGCGCCGGTCATGGGGTCGGCGGCGCTCGGGCGCGTGCTCGCGGAGCTGCCGATGACGGCCCTCGATGTCGGCGCGCGTGGCGGCTTCGCCGCCGATCTCGCGCCGATCGCCTGGGCGATCGACGCCGTGGGCCTGGAGGCGGATCCCATAGAGTGCGCCCGCCTGAACACCCAAGCAGCGGCGCGGCCCGGGGCGTGGCGCAGCCTTCGCTTCATTCCCGCCGCGCTGGCGGGAAGTGTCGGCCGGCGCACCCTCTGCCTGACGCGCCACCGCGGTACGTCCTCGCTGCTCGAGGGCGATGAGGAGTTCGGCAAGCGGTTCGCGCGCCCCGACTACTACGCCGTTGAACAGACCCTCGAGGTGGACACCACGACCCTCGACGAGCTGGTCATCGCGCTCCGCCTGGACCCGCCGGCGTTCATGAAGATCGATGTCGAGGGCATCGAGAAGGAGGTCATCGAAGGGGCGCCCCAGACGCGCGATGGGCTCCTCGGGCTCAGGTTGGAAGCAGCGTTCGCGCGGCCCAGGCGTGGCCAACCCTTGTTCCATGAGATCGACGCCAGCCTGCGCGACGCCGGGTTCATCCCGATGGGCTTCGAAGAGCTGCATCATTGGCGCCGGCGCTCGCTGGTCAAACACCCGAAGCGGGCACGGGGCCTCCATCCCTACTCGCGCGGCCAGATGATCCATGCCGACATCCTCTACCTCCGCGACCTCGAGGCAGAGGAGCCGCGCAGCGAGGAAGAGGTGCGTCGGTGGCTGCAGTGCGCCTTCGTCGCGCTGTGCTACGAGTATGTGGACCACGCCTTGGCACTGTTCGAACGGCGGGAGGTGGCGCAGTATCTGGCACAGCGCCATGAGATCGCCGTCGCGCGCGAACTCGGCGTGGTGTCGCGCTGGCTGCACTGCAGGTACCGTGCCCGGCGGCGGCGCATGGCATGGCGCGCGGTCAGGGACGGCCTCGCCGAGTGCTGGCCGATGCGGCGGGCTTGAGGGGGGTGCGGCCATAGCGTCCTCGCCCCCGACCTGGCGAAGCCCCGGGATCGTCGATATGAACTGCGGCGAGGGGCCGCGCCCCGACATTCGCGTCGGCGTCATCGGAACCGGGTTCTGGGGGATGAACCTCTGCCGCAACTTCGCCGCGCTTGGGGCGCTCGCGGCGG
Organism: Alphaproteobacteria bacterium; assembly: GCA_016869335.1. Classification (GTDB taxonomy): domain Bacteria; phylum Pseudomonadota; class Alphaproteobacteria; order VGEJ01; family VGEJ01; genus VGEJ01. Next base: position 6,823 of record VGEJ01000023.1, read on the forward strand.
TCTACGACGCCAACCCCGCGGTGCGCGGCGCGCTGCCCGAAAGGTTCCCCGGGACGCGGTGTCACACGAGCCTGGGCGCCGTAGTCGGCGATGCCACCCTCGATGCCGTAGCGATCGCGACGCCGGCCGCAACGCACGAAGACATCGCCATGCAGGCGCTCGCATCAGGCAAGCACGTCTTCGTCGAGAAGCCGATGTGCCTCGATGTCGATGCCGCCGCGCGCCTGATCAGCGAGGCGGAGCGGCGCAACCTCCGGCTGATGGTCGGCCACCTTCTCCTCTATCACCCGGCGTTCGAGGCGCTACACGCCGCGGTGCGCGGCGGCGCGGTCGGCGAGCTGCGCTACATCTACTCGAATCGCCTGAGTCTTGGGCGCATCCGCCGCGAAGAGAACTCGCTGTGGTCGTTCGCGCCGCACGACGTTTCGATGATCCTTCAGCTCGTCGGGGCCATGCCGGTCAGCGTCGTGACGAACGGCGAGGCCTACCTCAGCGATGGCGTGGCCGACACCACGCTCTCTCACCTGATGTTCAGTGCGAAGCTGCAGGCCCACATCTTCGTGTCGTGGCTGCACCCCTTCAAGGACCATCGGCTGGTCGTCGTCGGCGGCTCGGGCATGGCAGTATTCAACGACTCCGCCAACGGGGCGGAGAAGCTGCTGCTCTACCGCCACAAGGCCGAGTGGCAGGGCGACGTTCCGGTGGTCAGCCGCGCCGACGCCGAACCGATCCCTTATGACTACACGGAGCCGCTACGCCTCGAGTGCCAGCACTTCATCGCGGCGATCGCACAGGGCACGGCACCGCGCAGCGACGGGGCAGAGGGCCAGCGCGTGCTTCGCGTACTCGACGCGTGTGCGCGCAGCCTGCGCAGTGGGCGTGCCGTCGCCGTCACGTAGCGCGCCGCCAGACCAGGCTAGAGCGCGTAGCCATACCGGTCGACGGGGACCCCGAAGTCTTCAAGCAGGACGCGGTTGCCGGCACGATAGCGGGCGCGCAACGGCCCGACGAGCGCGGGCGGAATCTCGATCCGGTACTTCGGCCCGCCGCGCAACACCCGCAGGAACGCGGCGCGCAGCGGGGGCGGCGCGATCGCGCGGAGCCGCGCGCCCGGGAGCAGCCGACGGCGGAGCATGTTGTAGGCAATCTCGCGCGCGCTCCTGCCGGGGTGGATGTGCTGCCCATGTAACAGGCGAGCTCCCTCCTCTGGGTCCACCGCGATCGCCCGGCAGACCCGACGCGCAAACGCGTCCTGATCGGCCTTCAGCTCCTCGAACAGCAGCACGTGAACGTGCTCGGCGCCGAACAGGTCGCGATAGAGGCGCACCAGCTTGTGGTACTCGAGGAAGTGGAGATAGCCGTGCACCTGGTCGTGCCACGAGGCCTCGAGCCAAGCCTGAAACGAGGCGGGCGTCGCGTGCTTGCCGAGCTGCTGGCGGTAGAGCGAGGGCAGATAGTCGAGCTGCTCGCGGATACACACCAGAATGGTGGCGGGGCCAATGGCCTCGCGCAGCCGGCGGGCGATCAGGCCGCGGTCGGCGTGGTGCGGCAGCGTGAACAGCTCGACCGACACCACGATCGCCTTGCCGTCATCACCGCGCGACGCGAGATGGCGGACGTACCCTTCGCGCGCTCTCGCTGCGTCGAACTCGAGCGAATCGGTGAGGTGGAACTGGACCAGCCAATCGGTCTCGTCCTCGTCGCGCCATGGCTTGCCCAGCGCCACGATCTGCGAATGACGCAGGAACAGCGCATCTTGCAGCGTCGTCGTCGCGGTCTTGGGATAGCCGATGTGCAGCGCGGGCAGGCGGGTCATTGTGGAGCGCCCGTCGGCCGCGGGCGGGGGCGCGGCGGCACGTTCATCCCGCCATGGCTCGGAATGCGCTGCTGCGATCGATCAAGTGCTCGTAGCTCCCTTGGGCGACGAGCCGGCCGTGCTCCAAAATGAAGATCAAGTTGCAATGGCTGACCGTGGACAGGCGATGAGCGATGGTGATCGTGGTGAGGGAACCGGCGAGGCCGCGGATGGTCTCGGTCACGGCGCTCTCGGTTACGGTATCGAGCGCGCTCGTCGCCTCGTCCAGGACGAGGAGTGTCGGCCGGCGGTACAGCGCGCGCGCGATCGCCAGGCGCTGCAACTGACCGCCGCTCAGTCGCGCGCCGGCCTCGCCGATCCGAGTGGCATAGCCCTCCGGCAGCTCGCCGACGATGAACTCGTGGAGCAGCGCGCGTGTCGCTGCATCGATCACGGCCGCCATGTCGAGATCGGGCGCCGGGATGCCGAAGGCGATGTTGCGGGCGATCGTATCGTCGAGATAGTGGACGCGCTGCGGGACATAGGCGACGAGGTTCTGCCAGCCCTGCGCGCTGGTTCGATCCAACACCCGATCGTCGATCAGGATGCGCCCGGTGGTCGGCGGCAACAGGCCCATGATCAGCTCGATCAGCGTCGACTTGCCAGCACCCGTGGCGCCGACGAAGGCGACACTCTGACCCCTCGCGATGCGGAGCGAGATGTCGTGGAGCGCGTATGCCTCGGTCGCGGGATAGCGGTAGCCGAGCGCTTCGAGCGCGATGGCGCGGTGGAACGCAAGCGCACCGTCCGCCCGCCGCGGCGCGGGCAAGGCTCCGAATTCGGCGATGAAGCTCTCGACCAGTGCCCCGGTGGAGTGCATCTTTCCGACTGCGGCGAATATCTGCGACAGGAGCGGGACCAGACGGTATCCCGCCATGCCGAAGAGCGCGATGAGCGCGATGGTCTCGCCGGAGGTGCTGCCGGATGACAGGGTGGTGAGGACGACCGCGAGCAGCCCGACGAACACGACGGTCTCGATGAGATAGCGCGGCAGCTGGCTGATCAGCGCCTTGCCGGTGGCGATGCGCGCCAGCCGGCGCGCGGCCTTTGCGAACAGCTCGGTGAAGTAGTCCTCGCTGCCCTGCAGCTTGATCTCCTTGATGCCGCGGAAGGCCTCATCGGCAGTGACGAAGAGCGCCTCGTGAGCGGCGCGACCCGCGTGTCCCAGGCGACCGGCGCGATGGCGGATCAGGGCGTAGACGCCGGCGTATAGAATGCCGAGCACGATCAGCGCGGCCAGCGTGACCAGCGGCTGCTGTGCCGCGAGCAGCGCGAGGATGAGGCTGCCGGTGAGGGCGCAGGCGAACACATCAAGGCCGCTCATGAGGTAACCGATCGCCACCTCGCTCACCTCGACGATGAGGTTCTTGCGGAGCGAGGCGGTGTTCAGGGTCAGGAACGTCTCGTAGTCGCGCCGCAGGTAGTGGCCCATGCGCCGGGTCGCGAAGCGCTGGGTCAGCCTCTGGCCGAACCACACGCGAAGCGTCGTCGCCGCGGCGACGATCGCATTGCGCAGCACGATCACCGCGATGAGCGCAAGGCCCGCGACCGTCAGGAACCGCGCCTCGTCGATGCCGAGCCACGCCCGCGCCTCCACCAGGTACTCGGACTGGCTGATGAGCGGGGGATCGGCGACGACGCGAACGTAAGCGAACACCGCGCCGATGCCGACGATCTCGGTGGCGGAGACCATGAGCGCGGCGAGCAGCACGGCCGTGGCGAGCCAACGGTCGCGTCGGGCGAGCAGACGGAGAAGGGCGAGCAGCATCTCGACCTAGCGCGAGGGCGCGAGCCCGCCCGGTACGATCCGCTCGAGGACGTCACCGATGACGATGCGCGCCGCCATGTCCAGTCGCTCGCGGACGCCGGGCAGCGCCCAGATCGCCTTCGCGACCACGCCGGCCGAGGGCCGTTCCATCGCATACCCGAGCCGTCGCGCCATGGGGCCGGTCAAGGCCTCGATCAGGGCGCTCTCCGGCGGCCCGAGTTGATCGCGCCAGCGCGCTGCGGGGGTGGCGCTGATCCCGCGGTAGGTTTCTTCCGGCCGGTTCGTGGCGCCGCCGACGACGTCGCGAATGAGCGCCGCGACATCGTCTTGCGGCAAGGCCTCGCTCACACTGAAGGCATAGAGCCGGTTCAGCTCGGCAACCGGATCGGCGACGAAGTCCTCGTAGCGCACCCAGATCACCGCGTCGCGATGGCGGTGGGCAAACCATATGAGCATCAGCATCATCATCCGCCAGTAGAGGCATGCCCGTATGATCTCGGCGTGATCGATCGGCGCGTCGGGGTCGGCTCGCCGGCGCCGGTTGACGCGTCCCGCGTGCGACAACGCGACAGCCCGCGGATCGCGCGTCACGAAGACGAAACGCGCCGCCGGCAGCGCGCGCTTGATCGTCCACAGGCCGCGCCAGTTGTTGGACTTGTCGTGCCAGCAGCGTAGCGCCGCCGGGTCACGGTCGGCCTCCGGGCGCAGCGCGTAGACCATCGGATACAGGCGATAGAGCTCGGCGAACCGCTTGCGCCGGAATGCCGTCGCGACCAGACGGCCGAACGTGCGGGCGCCGTCGGGATCGAGCGTGCTCAGCACGCTGCTGATCGGGTTGCGGTAGAGGTGGAGCCAGGTCCGCTCATCGACGCGGTGGCGATAACGCCACGCGCGGTTGACGAAATAGGTGAGGCTCGGCAGCCCAAGGGCGCGCGGATGCAGCCCGAGGCACTTGTTGATGATCGAGGTCCCGCCGCGCGCCGGGCCGACGAGATAGACCAGGCGGTCGAGCGCTTCGGCGCTCGGCGTCGCGCGGCCGAGAGGGGGGATGCTCATCGCCTACCTCGCCGATGGCGCCGCCGCCGGCGCGCCCGGCCGCGCACCGGGAGACATCAGGGCATCGAGGTAGCCCGGGTCCGGCGCCTCGACCTCGCCCGCCAATGCTGCGCCGAGCGCCGCCTCGTCGAACTGCAACCGATTCGCCTCGTCAACGTAGCTGTCGATCATGTGGCAGCGCCGCTCGAGCAGTCGAAACGACTCGGGCGTCCAGCGCAGGCCGGCGATGTTGAGGACGATCACGGGGCGGTTCGTCGTCAGCGCGAAGCCGAACGTCGTCGAGGTCGTACAGCCAAAGATGAAGGCGTCTGCCCCGCGCCAGACCTTCTCGAACGGCCGCGTCGAGATCTCGTCCACCCGGGACTCGAACACGCCTCGCGCTTCGACCTGATGCTCGGGATGCATCTTGTAGATGGTGTGATAGCCGTTCCGGCGCAGCCAAGCCGCCAGCCGCAACTCGACATCGAGCTGAAAGATGAAGAAGTCGGCGACCGTTGGGTAACGCATGACGCCCATAGGATAGCCCATAATCATAACGCGCTTCACCCGTCGCGGCGGCGCAAAGCGCTCGGCGGCGCGCGCTAGCTCGACGTAGCGCATCGTGTCGACGGCCGTGAACGTCACCGGCGCGAAGGCGCTGATCGGCTCGCGCTCATAGGCACTTCGGCGCAGACTCGCCGCCGCCGCGGTGGGGCACACGAAGGTGTCACAGTGCGCGTACTCGAAGTAGCCGCTGCGCATGCCTTCCAGGTTGCCCATGTCGTTGCCGTGGTGGAACCCGACGACGTGGGTGCCCCGCCTACGGAGGCCGAGCGCGGCGATCTTGTGGAACGGTTTGGCCACGACGCTCAGGAGCAGGACACGCGGGACATGGCGCCGGTCGCGCAAGGCCGCGTAGGTTTCGGCCAGCCGCGCGAGCCGCGCAAACCACGAGGTGGCGCCGACATCCTCCTCGATGTTCGTGCCGAGGTGCGTTTCGGCCGCCTTAGAGACGGCACGCAAGACCGAGCGGACGGCGGGTACGGTTTCATGCGGCAGGGCCGCCTCGCCGCCGGCGCGCCGTCCGAGGAGTACCGGCAGATAGACGTGTGAACAGGCGAGCGCGTGGCGCTTCGCGTAGAGTGCCTTGAGCTGGCTGAAGCTGCCGAGACTCCAGGCTGCGGCCCTGTCCGGACACAGCGCGTCCGCCCAGCCCGCGAGGGGGCTGTGACGGAGGCTGGCCGCCACCTGCCGCATGCGCAGCGACACCATGGACCGGTCCGCTCCGGCCGGAGCGAATGCGCCGCGCTGGCCGGCCCGATCCGGCTCCAGGAGCCGCGAGGCCAGCGCGCCGGCCGAAGCGGTGCAGCCCATCCGACGCGCCGCGGCGTCGGCTCCGCGTACATAGCAGTGCGCGCTGAGGAAGTTCAGGAACGCCGTGTCGCTGAGCAAGACATCGCGCGACGACTGGTCCGTCAGCCCGGCATAGACCTCGTCAAACGCGCGCCAGACCGTGTCGAGGAACGCAAAGTACTGCGACTCGGCCATGTGCCAACGATAGTCGTTCGTCCACGCATCGACTCCGATCTCCTTGATCGCGAAGATGTCGAGCGGCAGCGCGCGCGCAAGGGGAGGCTGCACGAGACCGGGGCCCTAGGTCCGCGTGAAGGTGCGCTCTAGCAGGTCGAGGATCGCATCAACCGCCGCCTCTGAGGGCGGCGAGCGGAAATCGACGCCGGCCAAGTCCACGCTGATATCGACGAGCGACCCAAGAAAGACGCGACCGTCACGCTCGCGCGCCTCCTGCGCGGCGTCGTCGTCGCGCAGGACGGCGGCGACCGCCCCCGCGATGTCGAGCCAGCTCGCCACGGTGTGAACGTGCGGCACGATGTTGTAGATGTTGTGCTTCCCGAAGCTGATGACGGGCTTGCCAAGGATGGCTGCCTCGAGGCCCGCCGTGCCCGTCACCGTCGCCACCGCGCGAGAGCGCTTGATCGCGTTGATGCTCGGAATCAGCGGGTCGAGGAGGATCACGTTGGTCATCGCCCGCAACCCCTCGTAGTAGTCGCGCGGCCGCGGTCCGATCGCGGGGAGGTGCTCCTTGATCGCGAGCACGACGCCGGCGGGCAGCTCCTTCGCCAGCGCGAGCGCGGCGAAACGCTGGTCAGTGAACTCGGGACTGTCCCGGGTCAGCGACCGCTCGGGCTCGACGCCGAGCGGAAAGTAGACGAAGTCGGCGCCATCGAGCTCATCGAGCGCAAAGAGGCGACCGCGGCGCAGCACCCGGTGCTGCGCCCAGATCCGGTAGTGGGCGAGGATGTTCTCCGATAGCGGGTACTCCTTGGCTTTGTCGTAGCCGCGGAGGCGGTGGTAGGCGCGGCGCGCCACCTCGCGGGCGATGGCGCGGACCATCCCGCGGGTGCGGAAGGCCGTGAGCATCTGGCGCCGAACCGCGCCGTAGTAGCCTGGTCCTGCCTCGAGCGTCCCGTCGTGACCGGTGCCGCCGCGGCGCACCGCCCACCGGCCGGCCAGCACATTGGAGGTCAGGACGTCGTCGACCGCCCAGTAGTGGTAATCCCGGTAGCGCGTGGCCATGAGCGTGCGGACGGGAATCCCCTTGGCGGCCGCGACAACGGCGGCAGCGCCGGTGGGGTTCAGCACAAGGCTGACCTTGCGGCGTTCGATGACTTCTTCGAGGGTGCGCAACAACTGGCAATGGGCGCGCAGCGCCTTGGCATAGGTTGCCGCGCGGGCGAAGTTCGAGCGCGGAAACCGTAGGCCGCCGGGTGAGAAGCCGATGCCGAGGTGCCGGTTGTCCATGACGAGCTGCATGAGGCGGAAGTCGAAGCGCCTCTCCAGGGCGCGCGCCTCCTCGAAGACCTCCTTTGCCGGTGGCTCGGGCTCGAGCAGGCTGTCGTAGAAGAACCGCGTCGAGATGGCTTCGTCGAAGACGCCCGGAAAACGGCGCTCGTAGTGGGCGCAGCTCTCGCGCGTCGTACCAATCAGAATCGCGCGTGTGCCATGGCGCCGCTTCAGATGGGCGGCGATGCCTGGAAACAGCTCAGGGCGTTCCGCGTGCGCGAACACCAGGACGCAGCGGTAGACATCCATGCCGCTCAGTGTTGATCCAAGCTGAGCGCGGAGAACGAGAGCGCCGTGCCGCGCTTGAGATCACGGGTCGCGCGGCGGCCGAGAACATCCTTCAGATGCCGGGGCGCGAGGCCGTGGCCGGGCCGAATCACCCGCACGTTCTCGGGGGTCAGCGGCTCGCCGGCGGCGACGTCCTTCACCACGTAGATCGAGCGGCGGAACACGACGTTGCCGCGCTCGCTCGCGGTCCCCTCGTAGTTCACGCGGCCGAGCGCTTCCCAAGCAGTGCGGCAGCCGCTGACCAGGGCCGCGAGCTCGTCGGGCTCGAGCGAGAACGCCGCGTCCGGTCCGCCGTCGACGCGGCGCAGCGTGAAGTGCTTCTCGATGAGGGCCGCGCCGAGCGCGACCGCTGCCACCGCCACGGCGGTACCGGGCGAGTGGTCGGACAGCCCCACCGCCACGTCGAAGGCCGCGGCGAGGTTGGGGATCGTGCGCAGGTTGCTCTCGGCCGGCGGGGTCGGATAGCCGCTCGTGCAGTGCAGCAGCATGATCTCATGGCACCCCGCGCCGCGCGCCGCAGCAACCGCCTCGCCGATCTCGCCGAGGTCGGCCATGCCGGTCGAGATGATCAGCGGTTTGCCCGAGGCCGCCGCCTTCTCGATCAGCGCCAGATCGACGCACTCGAACGACGCGATCTTGTGGACGGGGGAGCCCAGGCGGTCGAGGAAGTCGACGGCGCTGGCATCGAACGGGGTCGAGAACACGGTGATGCCGAGCTCGCGCCCCTTGGCGAATAGCGCTTCGTGCCACGCCCACGGCGTGTGGGCCTCCTGGTACAGCTCATAAAGCGTCCGCCCGTTCCACAGCCCGCCGCGGATCTGGAAGTCCGGGCCGTCGTGGTCGATGGTGATCGTGTCGGCGGTATAGGTTTGCAGCTTGACGGCGTCGGCGCCCGCCGCCTTGGCCGCCTCCATGCACGCGACGGCGCGGCCGAAGTCGCCGTTGTGATTGCCGGAGAGCTCGGCGACGATGTAAGGGGGCTCGCCCGGGCCGACGCGCTGCCCGGCGATGGTGATGGCGGCATCAGGCATGACTTCGCTCCCTGGCATGCTCGCGCGAGCGCTCCGGCGCGCCGGGCGTCGCGGGGGTCGGTTCTGACCACCATGCGTCGTCCGCGCCCCCGAGGTACCCCGCGGCGGTGAACAGGGCCTGCGAGGCTCGGTTGCCCGGGAGGACGACGGCCTTGAGCCGCGCTCCGGGAACGAGCGCTCGCGCCAGCGCCAGCGCCGCGCCGCCGATGCCGCGGCGATGGTATTCCGGCGCGGTCAGGATCGAGACCTCATAGGCCAAGGGGTCCTCAGTCAGCGCATCGAGGCGGAGCACGCCGGCGGGCTCGCAGTCGCGAAGAACGAGGTTGAGCAGACAACCGGGGTCGGAGAGGCGATCCGTGATCCAATGGTGGTGCTCGGACTCGCTCGGCGGTCGTCGGTTGCGCGCGTAGCGGCGGGTCGCA
>VGEJ01000024.1 GCA_016869335.1 Alphaproteobacteria bacterium
CTTGACCTCGTCGTACTTGAGATCGGTGGTCAGCAGCCCGACGGCGGAGGTGATGCCGGGGAACGCCGGGACGACCACCTCGGGGATGCTCAGCATCGCGGCAACTTCGGCGCCGTGCAGCGGGCCTGCGCCGCCGAACGCGACCAGACTGTGCTCGCGCGGGTCGATCCCCTTCTGGACCGTGCGCGAGCGAATGGCGTTGGCCATGTTGGCATTGAGGATGGTGACGACGCCTTCGGCCGCCTCGATGAAATCGAGGCCGAGCCGGTTGGCGAGCCGTGTGATGGCCTCGCGGGCCGCGCCATCATCGAGCGGCATTTCGCCGCCGAGGAAGTTGTCGCGGTCGAGCCGCCCCAGCACGAGATTGGCATCGGTCACGGTCGTCTCGGTACCGCCGCGACCGTAGGCGGCAGGCCCGGGCCGGGCGCCGGCCGAGCGCGGTCCGACCTTGAACGCGCCGGCCCGATCGACATAGGCGATCGAGCCACCACCGGCGCCGATCGTGCGGATGTCGATCATCGGCACCATGACCGGGAAGCCGGCGATCCAGGTGTCGCGGGCCGAGGCCTCGCCGAAGGTTCCCTCATGCACCAGCCCGATATCGGCGCTCGTACCGCCAACATCGAAGGTGATCAGGTTGCGCCGACCGGAGAGCGCCCCGGTCCAGGCGCCGCCGAGCACCCCGGCGGCCGGCCCCGACATCAGGGTGTACACCGGCTTCTCGGCGACCAGCGCCGCGGTCGCGACGCCTCCGTTCGAGCGCATGATGCGCAGGTCGCCGCCGATGCCGGCGCGCCTGAGCGCGCCCTCGAGGCCCTCCATGTAGGCGCGCACCTTCGGCCCGATGAAGGCATTGAGGGCGGCGGTCGTAAAGCGCTCGAACTCGCGAAACTGCGGCGAGACCGAGGCCGATGTGGTGACAAAGGCACCGGGGTGTTCGGCCTGCATCAGCGCCTTGGCGCGCTCCTCGTGGCTCGGGTCGATGTAGGAGAACAGGAAGCACACGGCGATCGCCTCGACGCCCTCGGCCTTGAGCGCGCGGGCGGCCACGCGGACCTCGGCCTCATCGAGCGGTAGCAGCACATCGCCGCGCGGTGGGCGGATGCGCTCGGTCACCACCTTGCGGTGACGGCGACGCACCAGCTCGCGGTCTTGCCACGGGATCTCCTGGCGGATCGAATAGTGCTGCGGCCGCTGATGGCGGCCGATGTGCAGGATGTCGCGGTAGCCCTTGGTGGTGACCACGCCGGTCCTGGCGCCCTTGTGCTCGAGGATGGCGTTGGTCGCGATCGTGGTGCCGTGCAGGACATGGTCGATCGCCGCTGCCGCGATGGTGCTGCGCCGACACAGTTCGAGAATGCCAGCAACGACACCCTCCGCCGGGTTGTCCGGCGTTGTCGCCACCTTGTGCACCGCGGTGCGGTTGCCATCGGTGTCGTAGAGAACGAGATCCGTGAACGTGCCGCCGACATCGACGCCGATCAACTTCATGCCATGTCCCTCACCCTTGCGCACCCACCACGCGGTCGTGCCGTTTGCCGCCGAGCTGCGCCGGCAGCGTGAACTCGTTGCCGCCCATGATACCGGCCGGCCGGAAGATCAGAATGCCGAGCATGAAGATCGCCAGCGCCACCTCTGTCAAGCCGACCGGCGCGGCCACCACGACGTCACCGATCGTGAAGCCGGCCTCGATGCGGCGGAACACTTCTGTCACCGTGGTCACCGCGATGACCCCGACAACCGCTCCGGCCAGGCTGTTGCGACCGCCAATCACCAGCATCGCCAGGGTGATGACGGTGATATTGAGGAAGAAGGCATCGGCCGACAGAATGCCGAGGTAATGGCCGTGCAGCACCCCGGCCAACGCCACGAAGAACGCGCTGAGGGCAAAGGCCAGGATGCGCAGCCCGTAGATGCCGATGCCGACCGCCTTGGCGGCGACCTCGTCCTCGCGTGAACCCTGCAGCCGGAGCCCATAGCGCGAGCGCTGGAACGCGTGGGCGACCACGATGGCGGCGATGGCAACGCCAAGCGCGATCCACAGGTTAGTGTAGACCGGCACCCCGATAAGCGAACTCTTGCCGCCGGTCAGCCCATCCCAGTTGCCGATCATAGCGATGATCGCGGCCAAGACCGCGAAGGTGCCTATGCTTGCCGACACGCCGGCGAGACGGAAGAGCGGCACGCCGATCAGCGCCGCCGCCGCGGCCGCGACGCCGGCGGCGATCACTGCCGCCTCGAGCTGCGACACCTGGGCCTGGGCGATGAACGCCGGGAGATCGGGCAGCCGCATGCGCTTGAGCGCCGCCGGCATGGTGAACCAGGCCGAGACATAGGCGCCGATGGCCATGAACGAGGCGTGGCCGAACGACACCACGCCGGAGTTGCCGATGAACATCGAGAGCCCGACCACGATGACGAGCTTGATCAAACCATCGGTCACGGTGCGCTGGAGCGAGCCTGAACCGAACGAGGCGAGGACGACGATCACGACGATGAGCGCGACCGGCACGAACACCGGCCAGAGCCGCTCGCGCCACGATCCGAAGAGCCGCTCGGCAGCCATCTAGACCCGCTCCCGCGCCCAGCGCACGACGATGAAGCCCTGCGGCCGGATCAGCAGCACCGCGAACAGGATGGCGAACAGGAAGGCATCGCGGAACAGGCGCAGCTCGAGCGGCAGCACGATCTGCAGGACGACCGCGAGACAGCCGATGACGAAACCCCCGACCGCCGCCCCGAGCAGGCTGCCGAGCCCGCCGAGCACCGTCGCCACGAACCCGAACAGCGCCGGCTGCAGGCCGGTCTGCGGTAGAATCACGCCGATCTGGGTGATGTAGAGGAGAGACACCACGCTGGCGAGGAAGCCGCTGGTGGCGAACGCGGTCACCGCCACGGCGGTCGCGCCGATGCCGACGAGCTGGGCCATGCGGAAATCCTCCGCCGCCGCCCGCATCTGGATGCCAAAGCGCGTGCGTTTCAGGAATAGCGTGACCGCGACGAGGAGGACGATCGTCACCACGATGATGACGGTTTGCAGGTACGTGATGCGCAGGCCGCTGAACTCGATCGGCTGGCTCAGCGAGGGCAGGAAGTTCACACCCTTGGTGTTGCCGCCGAAGATCAACAGCAGCACGTTCTGCAACAGGTAGCTCACCGCGAACGAGGCGATCAACAGCGTCGGCAGGCTCGCCTGACGCAGCGGCCGGAACGCCAGCCGTTCCATCACGAGCGCGAGCAGGATCACGAACAGGAGCGTCAGGATCGCCGTCGCGAGTGGCGGCGCGTCGGCCAGCACCACCATAGCGTAGCCGCCGATCGTGATCAGTTCGCCGTGCGCGAAGTTGATCAGGCGCATGATGCCGAAGATCAGGCCGATGCCGAGCGCCATCAGCGCAAACAGCCCGCCGATGCTGACGGCATCGAGCACGCCCTGCAGCAGAATCGTCATGTCGGGCTGGCCCCCCGGTCGCCGCGCTTCATGCCCGCGAAGCCAAAATAAGCCTCCTCGAAGCGCGGCGCCTGGAGCAGCTCGGCCGATGTCCCCTGCATCTCGATGCTGCCAGTACGCAGGACGTAGGTGCGATCGGAAACGGCGAGCGCGCGGTGCACGTTCTGCTCGACCAGGAGGATGGTGATGCCCTCGGAGCGCAACCGGGCCAGGATGCGGTAGACGAGATCGACGACGAGCGGCGCCAGCCCGAGCGATGGCTCGTCCAGAAGCAGGAGGCGCGGCCGCGCGAGCAGCGCGCGAGCGATCGCCAGCTGCTGCTGTTCACCGCCCGAGAGCCGCCCGGCCGGGCGATCGAGGCGCTCGCGCAGCGCCGGGAAGTGGCCGAGCATGCGCTCGATGTCAGCGGCAATGGCCGCGCGGTCGGTGCGCGTGCTCGCGCCGACCTTGAGGTTTTCGTGGACGGTGAGGCTGGAGAAGATGCGGCGGCCCTCGGGTACCAGCGAAATGCCGCGCTGCACGATTCGTTTGGGACCGAGGCTGAGGAGCGAGGTTCCCTCGAACACGACGGATCCGCCGCGCGGCGTGACGCCACCGGTGATCGCGGCCATGAGGGTCGACTTGCCGGCGCCGTTCGGACCGATGACGCTGACCACCTCGCCGCTCCCGACGGAGAGCGACACGCCGCGGAGCGCCGCGATCGAGCCGTAACTGACTTGAAGTCCGGCGACCGCGAGCATCGACGTCACGCCGATCCGAGGTAGGCGTTACGCACCGCCGGGTTGCGCTGCACCTCTTCGGGCGTGCCGATGGCGATGGTCTGGCCCTGATCGAGCACCTGGACGCGGTCGCACAGGCCCATGATGAGGCCGACGTTGTGCTCGATCACCAGGACGCCGCAGCCGAAGTCACGGTGAATGCTGGCGATGGTGTGCATGAGGTCTTCGGCCTCGGCCTCGTTCAGGCCGGCCGCGGGCTCATCGAGCAACAGGAAGGCGGGTGAGGTCGCCAGCGCCCTGGCAATGCCAATCCGACGTTCCAGGCCGTATGGGAGCGCATCGGCCCGCGCATCGGCTAGCTCCGCGAGCGCCAGCGTCGCCATGACCTCATAGGCCTTGCGCCGGCCGGCGCGTCGTCCATCGCCGCAGCCGACCGCCCCCATCTCGACGTTCTCGAGCACGCTAAGGCCGTGGAACAGCCGCACCGACTGGAACGTGCGGGCGAGCCCGGCGCGCGCGATCCGGTGCGGCGACCAGGTCGTCGTCTCGCGTTCGTTCAACCACACGCGGCCAGCAGCCGGCCGCTGGAAACCGGTGAGCACGTTGACCAGTGTCGTCTTGCCGGCGCCGTTGGGTCCGATCAGCCCGAGTATCTCGGCACGATGCAAGACGAAGTCCACATCGTTGATGGCAGTGAGCCCTTCGAAGTGGACGAACACGTTGCGGGCGCTGACCCGCCCGGGCGCGGCCTGCTCGGACATGATTGGCGGGGAGGCCGGGCCACGGCGGCCCGGCCTCATCCACGCGCCGTCGCCTAGAGCTTCGGCGCCGGGACCTTCGCCGGCACGTGCCACTCGATGGCGGCGTGCTTGCCGTTCTGCACCTGCATGATGAGCTGTCCGCGGCCGAGGTTGATGTGCAGGTCCGGGGAGTAGCTCGTCTTGCCGACGATCAGCTCCTCGTCCTTGAACTTCTCGTACTCGGCCACCAGCGCTTCGCCATTCGTCGAGCCGGCCCGCTCGGCGGCGACCTTGAACGCCTGGATGACGGCGTAGCCAGTGATCGCCTGCGAGGAGATCGGCTTGTCACCGTACTTGGCGATGAAGCGCTCCATGAAACCCTTCACCACCGGGTTGGGATCGTCGCCGAACAGAGAGCCGTAGGCGCCGTAGTAGAACTCGCTGAGATCAGGCGTGGCCTGCAGCCAGTTGTCGCCATCCATGGAGTCGGAGGCGAGCAGCGGCTGGGTGATGCCGGCGTCACGCAGCTGCTTGACGATGCCCACACCGGGGCCGCCCGAGCACAGGCGGATGAAGTCGGGCTGCGTCGGCAGTGCCTTTATGCGGCTGATCGCGGCCGGGAATGTGCCGTCGGTGCCGAGGAAGCTGTCCTCGCCGACGACGCTCTCGGCGCCGGCGAGCTCGACCCAGCGCTCCTTGAAGTAGCCGCACACCGACTTGGTGTACTCAGCGATCGTGTCCATCAGGATGTAGGTGGTCTTCCATCCCTTCTTGTTGAACGCCCACTCGGCCTCGTTGGCGGCGATGGCGGGCGTTCCGGTCGCCATGGTGAAAGCGAACCTGCCGATGCCCTGGACGCCGAACTTCGGGTCGGCGGCGCAGGTGCCAAAGGCCACGACGCCAGCGTTGTTGGCGGTGAAGGCGGCCGGTCCGCCGAAGTCGAGGTCGCACGAGGCGATCACCAGCTGGGCACCCTGGTCAAGCACTTCCTGGGCCGCCCGGGCGCTGCCCGCCGGGTCGGTCTTGGTATCGGACACCACCAGCTTGAGCTGGCGGCCGAGCACGCCGCCCTGGGCGTTGATGTCCTCGATGCCCATCTCGACGCCCTTGAATGGGCCGTCATCGTACTGGACCATCCAGCCGGTACGGGCCACGGCAGCGCCGATGATGATGGGGTCCTCGGCCGCCGCCACTCCGCTCAACAGCACGGCGGCTACCGCCGCGGTCGCACTCAGAATCCACCTCTTGCTCACCCTTTCCTCCCTGGTTCTGACCCGGTTGCGCCGGGCTCGGGTGCCGCGATATTAGACCGGACACACCGGCCGGCAAAACGCTATCGCCGCAACGGCCGCCCGCTCCAGGACGCGGGAGAATCCTATACTGTGGCGCCGCGGGGAAGCGAGTAGGGTAAAGCCATGTATCTGGTCGGGGTCGACGTCGGCGGCACGTTCACCGACGTGGTGCTCGCCAATACCGAGGGGGAGCGCACGTTCGTCCACAAGGTGGCGACGACGCCTGAGGACCCCGCGCAGGGCGTGATGCGCGGTATCCGAGAGCTGTGCGAGCGCCATGGCCTGGCGCCCGCGAGCATCGATCACGTCTATCATGGCACCACGATCGCGACCAATGCGGTACTCGAGTACAAGGGAGCCGAGACCGGCGTCATCACCACTGCCGGGTATCGCGACATCCTGCACATCGGACGCCACCAGCGGCCGCAGCACTACTCGATCATGCAGGAGATCCCATGGCAGGACCGGCCGCTGGCCAAGCGCCGGCATCGCAAGGTGGTGCGCGAGCGCCTGATCCCGCCGCAAGGCGCCGTGCTGGTGCCGCTCAACGAGGAGGATGTCCGCGCCGCGGCTCGGGCGCTCAAGGCCGAGGGCATCAGCGCCATCGCCATCTGCTTTCTGTTCTCCTATCTCAACCCGGTGCACGAGGAGCGGGCCAAGGCGATCATCGCCGAGGAGTGCCCGGAAGCCTTCATCTGCACCTCGGCCGCCGTGTCGCCGCAGTTCCGCGAGTTCGAGCGCTTCACCACGGCGGCGATGAACGCCTTCATCGGGCCGGCGGTGGGTACGTATGTCGCCAACCTCGCAGCCGGTCTCGCGCACTCGGGTCTCAAGGCCGATCTGCGCATCATGCGCTCCAACGGCGGCGTCGCGACGCCCGAGATGGTGGCCGAGAAACCCGTGCTCACGCTGCTTTCGGGCCCCGCCGCCGGCGTGCTCGGCGGCGCCTGGGCGGGTGCACTCTCCGGGCGTCAAAGCGTCATCACTTTCGATGTCGGCGGCACCAGCGCCGATATCGGGGTCGTCACCGAGGGCCGCTTCGGCGAGGCCACCGCGCGCGACACCTGGATCGCCGGCTACCCGGTCATGGTGCCGATGATCGACCTCCACACCATCGGTGCGGGCGGCGGCTCGATCGCCGCGATTGACCCCGGCGGCGGCTTCCAGGTCGGCCCGCGCTCGGCCGGCGCCCGGCCCGGACCCGCGGCCTACGGGCTGGGCGGTCGCGCGCCCACGGTCACCGACGCCAACCTGGTGCTCGGCCGCCTGGACAAGGACAGTTTCCTCGGCGGCGCCATGGCCCTCGATGAGGCCGCGGCGCGGGATGTCGTCGGCGAGTTTGCCGACCGTCTGGGCATCTCGCCGCTTGAAGCGGCCGAGGGCATTGTCACGGTGCTGAACAGCAACATGGCGAACGCGATCCGCTCACGCACCGTGCAGAAGGGCATCGACCCACGCGACTACGTGCTGGTCGCCTTCGGCGGCGCCGGCCCGCTGCACGGGGCCGAGGTCGCCCAGATGCTCAGCATCCCCGAGATCATCGTTCCGCCCCATCCCGGCATCACCTCGGCGGTCGGCCTCCTGACGACCGAGATCAAGTACGACGCCGTGCGTACCGAGTTCCAGGTGTCCTCACAGCTCGACCTCGAGCGGCTCGACCGCGACTACGCCACCATGGAGGCCGAGATTCGCGGCCAGTTCGCGCGCGACGGCATCGCCCCGGCGAGCGCCCGTTTCGAGCGCTTTGGCGATCTGCGCTATGTCGGGCAGGGCTATGAGCTGCGTATCGCGGTACCCGGCGGCGCCCTGTCGCCGGCCGCGCTGGAGGAGGTGTTTGGTCGCTTCCACCGCCAGCACGAAGCCGAGTACGGCCACGCGTTCCCCACCAGCCCGGTCGAGATCGTCAACATCCTCGCGATCGGTATCGGGCCGGTGCCGAAGATCGGCCGGCCGGCCGCACCCGCCGGCGGCTCCCTCGCCGGGGCGCTGCGCAAGACCGACCGCACGGTGTTCCGGGTCGACGGCCGCCTCGCCGAGTGGGACACCCGCTTCTTCGAGCGCGCCCGGCTTCCGGTCGGCGAGCCGATCGCGGGGCCGACGATCATTCTCCAGGCCGACTCGACCACGGTGGTGCCGCCCGGAGTCGAGGCGTGCGCCGATCCGCACGGAAACCTCGTTCTCGCGCTGCCGAGGGGGGCGCCATGACCGACACCACCACCGCAACGCCGGGCACCGCGGTCCCGAACCGGCGGATCGACCCGGTGACCGCCAACGTGATCCAGGGCGCGCTCGAGAACATCGCCATCGAGATGGGCTACAAACTGATGCGGATGTCCTACTCCTCGATCATCCGCGAGTCGGAGGATTTCGGCGCCGCGCTGGTCGATCTCGACAACCGTCAGATGGCCGAGGCGCGCCAGAGCACGCCGCTGCAATCGGGACCGATCCCGGGCTACGTCAAGGGCATCCGGCGCCAGCTTGGCGAACGCGGCGAGACGCTGCGGCCGGGCGATGTGATCATGCACAACGACCCCTATGCCGGCGCCAGCCACGGTCCCGACGTCGCCTTCATCGTGCCCGCGTTCCACGATGGGGCGCTCGTCGGCTTCGCGGCGACGACCGCACACCACCTCGACATCGGCGCCCACACACCGGGCTCCGGCGGCATCGTCGATGCCATCGACTGCTACGCCGAGGGCCTGCGGTTCCAGGCCATCAAGGTCTACGAGGAGGGCCGCCGCAACATCCAGGTGTGGCACATGCTGCGCACCAATCTGCGCCTGCCCGATCTCGTGCTCGGCGACATGGAGGCGCAGATCGCCGCCGCCCGGATCGGGGCGCAGCGCTATGTCGAGCTCATCACGCGCTACGGCGCGGCGACGGTGGCGGCCGCCGCCGAGGACCTCTACGACAGCTCCGAGCGGCGCATGCGCGCCGCCATCCTGGCACTTCCCGATGGCGACTACAGCGCGACCAAGCACATTGACGGCTTTCTCGACGACCCCGATCCGGCCCGGCGCGACCTGCCCATCGTGGTGACGCTCAAGGTGCGGGGCGATGCGCTCACCGTCGATCTCACGGGCACCGCGCCGCAGGTTTCCGACCGCCCGATCAACATGCCGCTCGAGGGCACGGTCGACTGCGCGGTCTGGCTCGCGCTGCGCTCGGTCCTGCTCGACTCGGCGGTGCACGGCCACATCCCGCAGAACCACGGCCTCACCCGCCCCATCACCATCGTCGCGCCGAAAGGCTGCCTCGCAAACCCGATCTTTCCGGCGCCGGTCATCGCCCGCTTCTGCCCCGGCATCGAGCTGTCGAACGCGGTGGTCGAGGCGCTGAGCCAGGTGGTGCCCCGCCAAGTCTGCGCCGGCTGCGCCAACGGCGGCGGCATCGTGTTCACCGGCGAGCAGACCGCGGACTTCTGGGTCCACGTCGAGTTGCTCGAAGGAAGCTACGGCGGGCGCTTCGGGCGCGACGGCATGGACGCCGTCGATGTGCTCTACGCCAACACCCGCAACAACCCGATCGAGGACTACGAATCGCACGTGCCGTTGCGGGTCAATCGCTATGAGCTGCGCGAGCAGGCGGCGGCCGCCGGCCAGTGGCGGGGTGGCATTGGCACGGTGCGCGAGACCGAGTTCCTGGCTGAGGGCGCCGCCTCGGTCGAGACCGAGGGCCACAAGTACGCCCCGGTCGGGCTGTTCGGCGGCAAGGACGGCGCGCTCTCGGACCTGATGCACATTGCCCACGACGGTACGGTGAAGGAGCTGCCCTCGAAGCTGCCCTACTTCCGGGTGCACAAGGGTGACAAGCTGATCGCCCATCGCGCCTGCGGCGGCGGCTACGGCGATCCGTTCGAACGCGATCCGGCCGCCGTCCTCGCTGACGTGCTCGATGGCTACCTAGCGCCCGAAACGGCGGAACGCGAATACGGGGTCGCCATCATCGGCGGTGCGCTCGACCGCGCCCGCACCGCGACGCTCCGTGGCGGCCGCCACGGAGGAGGAAGAGCATGACACGGCTGATCACCGTGGGCGGCGCCCAGCTCGGGCCGATCGCTCGCGCCGAGAGCCGCCAGGCTGTGGTGCGCCGGCTCATCGACCTGCTGATCCAGGCGCATGAGCGCCGTTG
Source organism: Alphaproteobacteria bacterium (assembly GCA_016869335.1). GTDB lineage: Bacteria > Pseudomonadota > Alphaproteobacteria > VGEJ01 > VGEJ01 > VGEJ01. The sequence goes on from VGEJ01000024.1 coordinate 10,334, forward strand.
CGACCTCGTGGTCTTCCCCGAGATCGCGCTCACTACCTTCTTCCCGCGCTGGTGGATGGAGGATCAGGACGAGATCGACAGCTTCTTCGAGCGCGAGATGCCGGGATCTGCCACCCGGCCGCTGTTCGAGGAGGCGATCCGGCGCGGCATCGGCTTCTGCCTCGGCTTCGCCGAGCTTGCGCGGGAGGACGAGGCGACTCGGCGCTACAACAGCGCGATCCTGGTCGACAAGGCGGGCAAGGTGGTCGGCAAATACCGCAAGGTGCACCTCCCCGGCCACGCCGACCACCGCCCCGAGATGCCGTTCCAGCACCTCGAGAAGCGCTACTTCGACGTCGGCAACCTCGGCTTCAACACGTGGCGCACGATGGGCGGTGTGATGGGCATGTGCATCTGCAACGACCGCCGCTGGCCGGAGACCTACCGGGTCATGGGCCTCAAGGGGGTCGAGGTGGTCATGCTCGGCTACAACACGCCGACGCACGTGCCGTGGATGCCGATCTACGATCACCTCAACGATTTCCACAACCACCTGTGCATGCAGGCCGGCGCCTATCAGAACGCGACCTACGTCGTCGGCGTCGCCAAGGCGGGCAACGAGGAGGGCTGCATGCTGCTCGGCGGCTCGACGATCGTGGCGCCCTCGGGCGAGATCATCGCGATGACGACGACGCTCGGCGACGAGCTCATCACCGCCCGCCTCGACCTCGACCTCTGCGCCTTCAGCAAGAACGCGATCTTCAACTTCGCCCAGCACCGCCGGATCGAGCACTACGGCCTGATCGCCACCCAGACCGCCGCCATCGCGCCCGACTAGGTCGGGGCCTTGCGTGCCGCGATCAGGAGGAACATCGGGCGGCGGCGCTCGTCCGAGAGCTCGGGCCGCGCCGCCAGCATCTCGGGCGGGGGCTCGGGTTCCGCGAGCCTGGTGATGCGAAAGCCGGAGTCGATCAGCGTGTTGACGTAGGTCGCCACCGTCCGGTGGTACTTGATCACGTTGTCCGCCAACCAGCTCGTGCGCCTGATCCCCTCGCTCAGGTAGTCATCGACCGGCCAGTGCAGGCGCTCGCCGGCCGGGCCGTAGTGCCAGTCCTGCGCGGCGCGGGCCGTGAACAGGGGATGCTCGACGGACAGCACGAAGGCGCCGCGCGGGGCGAGGCAGCGGTGCACCTTGGCGCACACGAGATCGAAGCGCTCGACATAGTGGAGCGCGAGGGAGCTGATCACGACATCGAACGCATCGCTGCCGAGGTCGGCGTCCTCGATCGCCGCGCGGCGATAGACGATGGCCGGGTCGTCGGTCGCCGCCTGGGCCCGCGCGAGCATCCGCTCCGAGAGGTCGATACCGAGGACGGAGAGCGCCCCGTGTTCTCGGGCGTAGCGGCAATGCCAACCGAAGCCGCAGCCGAGATCGAGCACGCGCTTGTCGCCAAGGTCGGGCAGGAGCGCCCGGAACGCGTGCCACTCCCCCGCCGCCTCGAGCCCGCCCGTCGAGCGCGGCATGGCGCTGTAGCCGGCGAAGAACCCGAGCTCGTCGTACTTGTTCTGCTTCATGCAAGCGGCCATCCGTGGCGCCGGCCGCGCCAGGCCTTCAGTGCAGGTAGCTCCCGAAGTAGCGCGGGATCTGCTCGTCGAGCTGTGCGTCGAGCTGGTCCATCATGCCGCGCACCATGCCGTGGAAGATACGATCGCGCTCGTTGACCGTGAGGCCCTCGGGCACCGTCTTGCTCATCGTCACCTCGACCTCGACGTACGCCATGCGCCCGCCGATCTCGGCCACCGCCTCGAGGAGCACGGCGAGGCGTCCGCGGTAGCGCCGCTCCTGATCGACCGTGACCGCGCCTTCGAGCCCCTCCTTGACCGGCAACGGCTCCTCTACGACCGAGGCATCGGTGATGTCGAAGCGCAGGAACTCGGCCCCGCCGGTGGCGCGCAGGCGCTCCCGCGCCCAGCGCTCGGCGGCGCCGGCCAGGCTCACCGGAAAGCGGTGCTCGACATTGGGCTCGCGCAGCGGCGGCACATAGCTCACCTCGACCGCGACGTCACTGACCGCGAGATCGAAGGCACCGCGGTCGGCATAGCTTGGTTCGGCGAAGCGCGGCGGCGCCGGCGCGGTCTCGCACGCCGCCACGAGCCCGAGCCCGGACAGGAGACAGGCGGCCGCCAGCCGCCGCAGCGCGTTCAGCATCGCTCCACCTCGCTGCGTCTTCGCGTGATCATCGGGGCTCGCCGCCGCGCGCGCAAGCGCGTCGCGACATCAGCCGAGACACCAGACCAGAATGCCCTTCTGGGCGTGCAAGCGGTTCTCGGCCTCGTCCCACACCACCGCGCGCGGTCCATCGATCACGGCCGCCGAGACCTCCTCGCCGCGGTGCGCCGGCAGGCAGTGCATGAACAGCGCGTCGGGTTTGGCCAGCGCCATCAGGCGCTCATCCACCCGATAGGGTGCTAGCAATTCATGGCGCGCGCCGACCTCGCCCTCCTGCCCCATCGACACCCAGGCATCGGTCACCACGCAGTCGGCGCCGCGCACCGCCGCGGCGGGGTCCGCGGTCAGCGCGATGTCGGCGCCCTGACCCCGCGCCCAGACCAGGCACTCGGCCGCCGGCGGCAGTGCCGGGGGGCACGCCATGCGCAAGGAGAAGCCGAACCGCGCCGCAGCGTGAATCCAAGTGTTGGCCATGTTGTTGCCATCGCCCGACCAGGCGACGACGCGGCCCGCGATCGGCCCGCGCGCTTCCTCGAAGGTCATGATGTCGGCCATGAGCTGGCAGGGATGGGTGCGGCCGGTGAGGCCGTTGATGACCGGAATCGAGGCGTGCCGCGCCAGCTCGGTCAGCGTGCTCGCGCGCACCGTCCGCAGCACGATGCCATCGACGTAGCGCGAGAGCACCCGCGCGGTGTCGGCGATGCTCTCGCCCCGGAAGAGCTGCAGCTCCTCCGGGCGCACCACGATGCTCGCGCCGCCAAGTTCGTGCATGGCCACGGCGAAGGAGAGGCGCGTGCGCGTCGAGGGCCGCTCGAACAGCATCGCGACGACCTTGCCGGCGAGCCGGCGGCTGTGAGGGGCGCCCGTGCGTTCGCCCGCGCTGCGCTCGCGTTTGAACGCCACCGCGCGGTCGAGAATGCTGCGAAGCGTCGCTCCCTCGATCTGGTCGAGATCGAGGAAGTGGCGCGGCCCGCTCACCCGGCCCGCGCGCCGAGTTCGGCGCACGCCTTCATGAAGATCTCCATCGCCTCATCGATGTGTGGACGCTCGACGATCAGCGGTGGGTAGACCCGGACCACGTTGTCGCCGGCCGACACGGTGATCAGGCCGTGGGCGCGCAGCGCATCGATCATCTCGGCGTTGGGGCAGCGCGTCTTGACCCCCATCATCAGCCCGCGGCCGCGCACCTCTTCGATGACTCGGCTGTTCGAGCGCGAAAGCGCCTCCAGCCGCTCGCGCAGGTACGCGCCCATCGCCCGCACGTGCGGCAGGAAGCCGGGCTCGAGCACGACATCGAGCGCTGCATTGGCCACGGCGCAGGCAAGCGGGTTGCCGCCGAAGGTCGAGCCGTGCGCGCCGGCGACCATGCCGACCGCGGCCTTCTCCGTCGCCAGGCACGCGCCCATCGGGAAGCCGCCGGCAATCTGCTTGGCGGTCGCCATCACGTCGGGCGCGGCGCCCTCGCCCTCGTACGCGAACAGCGTTCCGGTGCGGCCGAACCCGGTCTGCACCTCATCGAAGAACAGGAGGAGGCCGTTCTGGTCGGCAAGCTCACGCAGGCCGCGGAGGAACCCGGCCGGCGCCGGCCTCACGCCGCTCTCGCCGATGATCGGCTCGACCAGAATCGCCGCCGTCTCGCGCCCGATCGCCGCGCGCACCGCATCGAGGTCGCCGAACGGCACCTGGTCGAAGCCCTCGACGAGGGGAGCGAACCCGGCGATGTGCTTGGGCTGGCGACCGGCCGAGATAGTGGCGAGCGTGCGGCCGTGGAAGGCGCTCGCGAAGGTGATGACGCGATAGCGCTCGGGGTGGCCGGTATCGTCGTGGTACTTGCGCACCATCTTGAGACCGCACTCGACCGCCTCGGCGCCCGAGTTGGCGAAGAACACGGTGTCCGCGAAGCTTGCCGCGACCAGCCGCTCGGCCAACCGCTCCTGCTCCGGGATGCGGTAGAGGTTCGAGACATGCCAGAGCCGCCCCGCCTGCTCCTGGAGCGCGTGGACGAGGTGCGGATGGCAGTGGCCGAGTCCCGTTACGGCGATGCCGCAACCGAAGTCGAGGTAGCGTCGCCCGTCGGCGGTGAAAAGGTAGACGCTCTCGCCCTTCGCGAAGGCGAGGTCGATGCGGGCGTACGTCGGCATGGTGGCGGTAATCACACGCGCCTCCCCTCAGGAATCGCTGACCGGCGGCGAAAAAACGGCGAGTATGGGAATCGTCCCGGCTCCTGTCAAACGCAGGGCACCATTGCCTGGGGCCACCAGCCTCTCAGGCCTTGAGCCGGTAGCCGCGCGCGAAGATCACGTGGCAGGCGATCCACAAAGCCACGTTGAGCCCGGCCACCACCAACACGCCGGCGAGAAGCGAGCCGTCGGCGTGCCCGATGAAGCCGTACCGCAGCCCATCGATCAGATAGAAGAACGGATTGGCGTGACTCAACAGGTAGAACACACCGGGCAGCCGCTCGACCGAGTAGAAGGTCCCGGACAGGAAGGCCAACGGCGTGATGACGAAGTTGGTGATGCCGGCGATGAAGTCGAACTTGATGGCCAGCACGGCGACGATGATCCCGAACAGTGCCAGCATCAGTGAGGCGCCGACCGAGAAGTAGAGTATCGCCAGCGCATCGTGCACCGGCAGCGGCGCGACGAACGCGAGCACCGCGGCCAGGCTGAGCGCCACGGTGACGCCGACCACCATGCCCCGCGCCACGCCGCCGAAGGCGAAGCCGAGCGTGAGCTCGCCCGGGCTCAGCGGCGGCATCAGCACATCGACGATGTTGCCCTGCACCTTGGCGATCATGATCGAGGACGTGGTGTTGGCGAACGCGTTCTGGATGATCGCCATCATGATCAGGCCGGGCGCCAGGAAGACGAGGAAGTGAACCCCGCCGATGCCCCGGCCGGTGCCGCCGAACGCGAGCCCGAACACCACCAGGAAGAGGATGAAGGTGACGATCGGCGCCAGGATCGTCTGGGTGTGGACCTTCATGAAGCGCTCGACCTCCTTGGCGCAGAGGGTGCGGAGGCCGATCCAGTTGATGGCGCCGATCGCGCGTGGCGGTGTCGGCGCCGGGCGCAGGGCCGGGCGGATGATGGCCTGATCGTCATGCGGCATGGTCAACCACGCTCCTGCATTGGCGGCGCCTCGGCTTGGGACGACGCCCCCGGCGCCGGCACCGCGGTCACGAATACCGGCCGCTGGCCGAGGGGCGGTGCGATGTGGTGCGCGGCCAGCCGCACCTTGAGTCGGCGGTTGAACTCGCGACCAACCGTCCATTGCATGAGCGGCTTGGTCGTCAGCCGCACGCGCACGACCACGGCCGTCTCCTCGAAGCGGTCGAGGCCGAGCACGTCGATCGGCGCGAGGATGGCGTCAGCATATGTCGTATCACCGCGGAGCTCAGCATCGACCTCGCGCAGCACCGCAACGACCGCATCGGTGTCCTGATCGTAGGCGACCCAGACATCCACCAGATAGTGCGAGTACTCGCGCGTCATGTTGATCACGGTCGAGACCGCGC
>VGEJ01000025.1 GCA_016869335.1 Alphaproteobacteria bacterium
CGAAGCGGCGGCTCGAGGATCAGCGCTTCATCACCGGGACGGGCCGGTATCTCGATGACGTGAGCCTGCCCGACCAGACCTACGCCTACATCCTGCGCTCGCCTCACGCCCACGCCCGCATCCGCGGCATCGACACCGCCGCTGCCGCGCGCGCGCCTGGCGTGCGCGCCGTGCTCACCGGCCGCGACTATCAGGCCGCCAAGCTCGGGCCGCTGAAGAGTCCGATCCCGGTCAGGAACCGCTCCGGCGCCGATCGGGCCGATCCGCCGCGCTGGCCGCTGGCGCATGAGCGGGTCCGCCACGTCGGGGATGGCGTGGCGCTGGTCGTCGCCGACACTCTGGCCCAGGCGCGTGACGCGGCCGAGCTGGTGGCGGTCGATTACCAGGACCTGCCGATCGTGGCCCACGCGATCGAGGCCATGGCCGCCGGCGCGCCGCAGCTGTTCGACGAGGCCCCCAACAACGTCTGCATCGACTGGGAGACCGGCGATGCCGCGGCGGTCGCGGCTGCCTTTGCGCAGGCGGCGCACATCGCCAAGATCGACATCATCAACAACCGCGTGTCGGCCAACTCGATGGAGATGCGCGGCGCCATCGGGGTGTTCGCCGATGGCCGCTACCTGCTCTACGCCTCCACCCAGGGCGCCAACGCGACCCGCGACATCCTGTGCAAGCAGGTGTTCGGTATCCCGGCCGAGCAGATGCGGGTGGTGACGCCCGATGTCGGCGGCGGCTTCGGCATGAAGGTGTTCTCGTATCCCGAGTACCCCCTTGTGCTGTGGGCAGCGCGCCTGGTGGAGCGCCCGGTGCGCTGGATCCCGGACCGCAGCGAGTCGCTCCTCTCCGACAGCCACGGTCGGGACAACATCACCCATGCCGAGATCGCGCTTGATCGCGACGCCAGGGTGATCGCGATGCGCGTCGATCTGGTGGTCAACTTCGGCGCCTACGTGTCACAGTTCGCGCCGTTCCTGCCGACTGGCGTGCAGACGCCGCTGTTCACCGGCTCGTACATGATCCCGGCGATCTACGTGACCGTGAAGGCGGCGTTCACGAACACCGTTCCCGTCGATGCCTATCGTGGTGCCGGCCGGCCCGAGGCGAGTTACGTGATCGAGCGGCTCATGGACAGCGCGGCGCGTGAGCTTGGGCTGCCGCGTGACGAGATCCGCCGGCGCAACTTCATTCCACCAGCGCGCATGCCGTACAAGACGCCGCTCGTCCACACCTACGACTCGGGCGAGTTCGCGCGCAATCTGTCCGACGCGCAGAACTTAGCCGACTGGCCGGGGTTCTCCGAGCGCCGCCGGCAGTCGCAGGGACGCGGCCGACTGCGCGGCATCGGGCTCGCCACCTACATCGAAGCGAGCGGGGCGATCCCCGAGGATCGCGCGACACTGCGCGTCGAGGCCGATGGCACCGTGGTCGTGCTCAGCGGCAGCCAGAGCATCGGGCAGGGCCAGGAGACCACGTTCGTCCAGTTCGTCGAGCAGGAGCTCGGCATCCCGCTCGAGCGCGTGCGCTTCGTGCAGGGCGACAGCGATGTCATCGCCCTCGGCACCGGCTCGGGCGGATCGCGCAGCATGATCTTCGGTGGGGTCGCGGTGATCGAGGCGACCAAGAGCCTGATCAGCAATGCCAAGAGCGCCGCGGCCGACCTCCTGGAGGCGGCGACGGTGGACGTCGAGTACCGCGCTGGGCAGTTCCAGGTCGCCGGCACCGACCGGCGCGTCGGCCTGTTCGATGTCGCCCGCCGCGCCGCCGCGAACGGCGGCGAGCTCCAGGGCGAGGGCCGGTTCGCGCCGCAGATGGGGCGCTCGTTCCCCAACGGCTGCCACGTCTGCGAGGTCGAGGTCGACCCCGAGACCGGCGTCGTCGAGGTGGTGCGCTACAGCATCGTCGATGATTTCGGCCGTCTGGCCAATCCGATGCTGGTGCGCGGCCAGGTGCACGGCGGAACGGTGCAGGGAATCGGCCAGGCGCTTTACGAGCACTGCGTCTACGACGCCGGCTCGGGTCAGCTCCTGTCGGGCTCGTTCATGGACTACGCGATGCCGCGGGCTGACGTGGCGCCACCGATCGCGTTCGGCTTTAACGAGGTGCCGTGCCGGAACAACCCGATCGGCGCCAAGGGCTGCGGCGAGGCTGGGTGTGCCGGCTCCCTGCCGGCGGTGATCAGCGCGCTGACCGACGCGCTGAGCGAGTTCGGCATCGGCCACATCGACATGCCGGCAACGTCCGAGCGGGTGTGGCGCGCCATCAACGAAAAGCGCGCCGGCTAGCGCGGCGCCCGCTGCGAGGAGGGCCTCATGGTCCGTTTTGGCATTGGCCAGTCGGCCGCCCGCCGCGAGGACGATCGCTTTCTGCTCGGCACCGGTCGCTTCGTCGATGACATCGAGCGGCCGAACCAAGCCCATGCGGTGCTCGTTCGCTCGCCCCACGCGCACGCGCGGATAGCCGGACTCGACGTCGGCGCGGCGCGCGCCGCGCCCGGCGTGCTGGCCGTCCTGACCGGGGCCGACTACCGGGCCGCCGGCTTTCGCCCACTGCCCTGTGTGATCCCGCTGACCAGCAGGGACGGCACCCCGCGCGCCGATCCGCCGCGATGGCCCCTGGCTCAGGATCGGGTGCGCTACGTCGGCGATCCGGTGGTGCTGGTGGTCGCCGCAAGCCGAGGGGCGGCGTGCGATGGCGCCGATGCGGTGGTCGTCGATTACGACCCGCTGCCGGCTGTGATCGGCACCGCCGAGGCGCTGGAGTCCGGGGCGCCGCTGGTGTGGGAGGACGTGCCCGGCAATCGCTGCTTCCACTGGGAAATGGGGGATGCCGCGGCGGTCGATCGCGCGTTCGCTGGCGCCGCCCGGATCGTCGAGCGCACGCTCCGCAACAACCGGCTCGCGCCGCAGCCGATCGAGGCGCGCGGGGCGATCGGCGAGGTCGGTCCGGACGGACGGCTCACGCTCTACGTCTCGGGCCAGGGCGTGCATCTCTGCCGCGACATGCTGTGCGACGATGTGCTGGGGCTGCCGCGCGATCAGCTTCGGGTGATCACGCCCGACGTCGGCGGCGGCTTCGGCGTCAAGTTCTTCGTCTACCCCGAATATCCGCTGGTGCTGTGGGTCGCCCGGCTCCTCGGCCGGCCGGTGAAGTGGATCGCCGACCGCGGCGAGTCGTTCCAGAGCGACGTACAGGCCCGCGACAACGTGACGCGGGCGGCACTCGCGCTCGATGCCGAGGGCAGGATTCTCGGCCTCCGCGTCTCGATCATCGCCAACATGGGTGCCTACCTCTCGAACTTCGCGCCCTTCATCCCGACGGCGGTGGGCAACCCGTGCCTGTCGGGGCTCTACGACAATCCGGCGATCTACTCCGAGGTCCGGGCGGTGTTCACCAACACGGTGCCGGTCGATGCCTATCGCGGCGCCGGCCAGCCCGAGGCGAGCTACGTGGTCGAGCGGATGGTCGATGCCGCGGCGCGCGAGCTCGGCTTCGATCCGGCCGAGCTGCGCCGGCGCAACTTCATCGTGCCGAACCGGATGCCATTCCGTACGGTCACGGGGCTGACCTACGACTCGGGCGAGTACCAGAAGAACCTGGCGGAGGCGCTGCGGCTCGTGGACGCGGCGGGGCTGGGGGCGCGGCGCCGCGCGGCCAAGGGCCAGGGCAAGCTCCGCGGGCTCGGCATCGCGACCTACATCGAGGCGACCGAAGGCGTGCCCGATGACAGCGTCATCGTCGCAGTGGGGCGGGATTCGATCACCGTAGTCAGCGGCGCCCAGTCGAGCGGCCAAGGACACGAGACCGTGTTCGCCCAGGTCGCCGCCGAGCGGCTCGGGGTCGACATGGCGGCCGTGACCGTGGTCGAGGGCGACAGCGACCGCATCCCCACGGGCCGCGGTACCGGTGGCTCGCGCTCGCTCGCCAACGCCGGCCCGGCGATCGTGCTCGCGTGCGATCAGGTGATTGCCCAAGGCCTCGACCCCGCGGCCGAACTGCTGGAAGCGGCCCGCGCCGACATCGAGTTCCGCGACGGCGCGTTCCTCGTCAAGGGCACCGACCGGAGGGTGAGCCTGTTTGCCGTCGCCGAGCGCGCCGAGGCGGCCGGCAACGCACTCCGGGCCGAGGGCACCTACGTGCCGACCGCGCCGCAGACCTTCCCCAACGGCTGCCACGCCTGCGAGCTCGAGATCGACGAGGCGACCGGTCGGGTCGAGATCGTCCGCTACGTCGCGGTCAACGACTTCGGCCGCATCGTCAATCCCATGATCGTGCGCGGCCAGGTGCACGGCGGCACCGCGCAAGGGATCGGCCAGGCGCTGCTCGAGGACACTGTCTACGACGCCGGCTCGGGCCAGCTCCTGTCCGGCTCCTACATGGACTACTGCCTGCCGCGGGCCGACAACCTGCCGCCGTTCACGCTTGCCTTCAACGAGGTGCCGAGCCCGACCAACCCGCTCGGCCTGAAGGGCTGCGGCGAGTCGGGCTGCATCGCCGCGCCCTCGGCGGTCGTGAATGCTGCGCTCGATGCCCTGAGCCCGCTCGGCGTGCGCCACATCGACATGCCGCTGACGGCGGAACGGGTGTGGCGCGTCATGCGCGCCGCGCGCGGGGGTTAGCGGAGACCGCGGTGGGCGCGTTCGGCATCGGTCAATCTGTGCCGCGCGTCGAGGACGAGCGGCTGGTGACCGGCCGCGGGCGCTTTGTCGACGATCTGCAGCCGCCCGGCGTGGCGCACGCCTACTTCCTGCGCTCGCCCCATGCGCATGCGCGGATCCTGCGGCTCGACGTCGCGGACGCGGCGGCGATGCCGGGCGTGCTCGCCGTCCTGACCGGACCCGACTACCGTGCTGCCGGCTTCCGGCCGCTGCCGTGCCAGGGAACGGTCCCGAGCCGCGACGGCGCGCCGCTCAAACAGCCGCCGCGCTGCCCGCTCGCGCTCAACCGCGTCCGCCACGTCGGCGATACGGTCGCGGCTGTGGTGGCCACGACCTTCGAGCAGGCGCACGATGCGGCCGAGCGGATCGCCATCGACTACACGGCGCTACCCGCCGTCGCCGATCCCGCAGCCGCCGCCGCGCCGGACGCGCCCCTGGTATGGGACGAAGTCCCGGGCAACCTCAGTTTCCAATGGGACATGGGCGATGAGGCCGCTACCAAGGCGGCCTTCGCAGCAGCCACGCACGTGACGCGGCTCCGCGTCGTGAACAATCGGATCGCGGCCGCCTCGCTCGAGCCGCGCGGCGCCTTGGCCCAGCCTGCGGCCGATGGTCGCGTGACGCTGCATGCCTCGGTCCAGAGCGAGCACATGATCCACGCGATGCTCTGCGACGACATTCTGCGCTGCCCGCGCGACCAAGTGCGCGTGATCGCGCCCGACGTCGGCGGCAGCTTCGGCATGAAGTACATGATGTATCCCGAATACCCAGTGCTGGTGTGGGCGGCCGAGCGCTGCGGTCGGCCGGTGAAGTGGACCCCCGACCGTGCCGACGCCTTCCTTACCGACGTGCATGCGCGCGACCACGTCACTGAGGCGGCGCTGGCGCTCGACGCAGACGGCCGTTTCCTGGGCCTGCGCGTTGCCAAGATCGCCAACATGGGCGCCTATCTGTCGAGCCATGCGCCGTTCATCCCGACGCTGGCCGGGGCCGCCATGCTGTCCAACGTCTATCGCATACCAGCGATCTACGTCGATGTACGCGGCGTATTCAGCAACACGGTGCCCGTGGACGCCTACCGTGGCGCGGGCCAGCCCGAGGCGATCTACACGGTTGAGCGCCTTATCGATGCCGCGGCCCGCGAAACCAACCGCGCCCGCGTCACGCTGCGCGCTCAGAACCTGATCCCGGCGGCGGCCATGCCCTACCGCACGCCGCTGCGCTTTACCTACGACAGCGGTGACTTCAGCCGCAATCTGGCGGATGCCACGGCCGCGGCGGATTGGCGGGATCGGCGCACGGCGGGCGGCGGCCGAGCGGCGGGGCCGGCTCCGCGGTATCATCGGGGTCGCCTGTTATGTCGATTTCAGTCAGGGGCTTCCGGGCGATCAGGCCCGGATCGAGGTCGCCGGAGAGGGCGTCGTGCGCTTCCTCAACGGCTGGCAGTCGAGCGGGCAGGGGCACGCGACCGTGTTCGCCCAACTGCTGGCGGATGCGCTCGGCGTACCGCTCGATTCGGTCATGATGGTCCAGGGCGACACCGCCACGGTGGCGATCGGCTGGGGCACGGGGGGCTCGCGCTCGGTAGTCTATGCCGGGCCGGTAGTGTGGGATGCACGCGCCAAGATCATCGCCCAGGGCCTGCCGCTGGCGGCCGAGCTGCTCGAGGCGGCCGCCGCCGACATCGCGTTCGTAGACGGCAATTTCCGCGTTCGCGGTACCGACCGGGCGGTGGAGCTCTTCGCCGTCGCCGCGCGGGCGCCGGGTGGGCGTCTCGCGGGCGAGGGGGTGTTCCGCACCGGAACGACCGGCGAGACCTATCCCAACGGCTGCCACGTCTGCGAAATAGAGATCGATCCAGCAACCGGGGCGCTGACCATCGAACGCTATATCATCGCCAACGACTTCGGCACCGTCATCAACCCGCGCCTCGTGGCCGGCCAGATTCACGGCGGCACGGCACAGGGTCTCGGCCAGGCCCTGTGCGAGCGCGCCGCCTACGACGCGGCGGGGCAGATGGCGAGCACGACCTTTCTCCACTACGCGCTGCCGCGGGCGGCCGATCTGCCGGCGCCTCGCCTCATCAGCAACGATGTGCCGTGCGCGACCAATCCGCTCGGCATCAAGGGGTGTGGCGAATCGGGAACGATCGCCGCTCCGGCGGCGCCGGTAGCGTCGCGGGATGCCACAGCGGGAAGGGGTCCGATCCGTGGGAGCCATCACGATCCAGGGGCTCGATCATATCGTGCTCCGCGTTACCGATATCGACCGCGCGCTTGACTGGTATCGTCGCGTTCTCGGCTGCCGGGTCGAGCGGCGGATCCGCGATTTCGGTCTGTACCAGCTGCGCGCCGGACGCACCCTCATCGACCTGGTGCCCGCCGACAGCCCAGCCGGCCGGCCAGGCGGCGCGCCGAGTCAGCGGCGGCGCAATGTGGATCATTTCGCGCTGCAGCTCGAATCGTTCGATGAGCGGCGCATCGCCCGCCACCTCGCTCGCCATGGCGTCGCCCTTGGCGAGATCGCGCGGCGCTATGGCGCCCTCGGCCACGGCCCCTCGATGTACATCCGCGATCCTGACGGCAACATGGTCGAGCTCAAGGGGCCACCGGAGTCCGACCAGACGGAGCGGATCGCCAGCGCCGACTACCCCGGTCGTCATGCCGCGCTTCGCCGCAAACCGAGCGGGCGCGCATGACCCAGCCCGGCCGGATACGCGATTTCGAAGTGATAGTGTTCAATCAGGAGGTGCGCGAGCGCTTGGCGATGGGTTTTCACCACCAGTTCCTCGACGATGCGTGGGCCGAGCCGCATCACGAAGAGATCAAGACGCGCGGTCCCGAGGACGCGCGTCAGAAGGCCGAGCGGCGCTATCCGGCGTCGCGCGGCTTCGTGATCGTCGAGATCATCGAGGTCGCGCTCTATGACTGAGCCTTCCGGCCGCGACATTGGCGCCATCACAGGCTACCACGCACACGTCTATTATGATGCGGCGACACGGGACCGCGCCGCGGCGCTGCGCGCGGCGCTCGAGGCCGGATTCACCGTGCGCATGGGGCGCTGGCACGAGCAGCCGGTCGGCCCGCACCCTCGGTCCATGTACCAGGTTGCGTTCGCGCCAGAGGAGTTCGCGCGGCTGGTGCCGTGGCTGATGCTCAACCGCCGCGGGCTGGTGATCCTCGTTCACCCGCTCACGGACGATGACCTGGCCGACCACGCCGAGAACCCGCTGTGGCTCGGCGAGAAGCTCGCGCTCGATTTCGCCGTCTTCGCCAAGCACTGAGGTCGCGCCATGGCGTTACCCGCCGTCCTCGTCGGCTGGAAGGCCGATGATTCCACCCGCACCGTGATCGCCGCGGCGCTGCACCGACATGCCCGCCTCGCCTACGCCGCGGAAGTCGTGGGCGCTGCGCGCAGCGCGGCGATCGCCGAGGCGGACGCGGTGCTATCATGGAACCTGCCCAAGGAGTTCAGCGCCGAGGAGCTGACCGGCTTCCGCAGGGCGCGCTTCCTGCAAACCGTCTCGGCCGGGGTGAACCAAGTGCCGTTCGCCAAGCTCCCGGCCGCGCTGACTGTCGCCAGCAATGCCGGCGCCTACGCTGTGCCGATGGCCGAGCACGCCGTCGGCCTGATGCTCGCCGCGGCCAAGTGTATCCTCGATCGCCACAACAAGCTGGTCCGTCTCGAGTGGGATCAGCACAACCCGACTCGGCAGCTCGCTGGTGCGACCTGCGCCATCCTCGGCTTTGGCGGCATCGGCCGGCGGATCGCTCGCATCGCGCGCTCGCTCGACATGCGGGTCATGGCGCTGAACCGCAGCGGTCGGGCCGAGGAGCCGCTCGATTTCATCGGCACTCTCGATGATCTCGAGTCCGTGCTGCGCACGGCCGACGTGGTCATGCTCACGATCGCCCTCAACCGGGCCACGCGCGGCCTGCTCAACGCGCGCACCCTCGGCTGGATGAAGGACGACGCGATCCTGGTCAACGTCGCCCGGGGCGATATCATCGTCGAGGCCGACCTTTACGCCCACCTCCGCGCCCACCCGGCCTTCACCGCCTGCATCGATGCCTGGTGGGTGGAGCCCTTCCACGCCGGCGTGTTCCGCGTCGATACCCCGCTCCTCGAGCTGCCGAACCTGCTCGGCTCGCCGCACAACTCGGCGCAGGTTCCGGGCATTCTCCTGGACGGAGCCAAGCGCGCGGCCGAGAACGTCGGTCGCTTTCTTCGCGGCGAGGTGCCCGAGAACCTGGTCAACGAGGGCGACAAGCTGTCCTGACGTTACAGAACACGATGGGGCAGTTGCACGGGCAAGCGCGCCGCGTGCGCCGTCAGGCGAAGGCACTAACGTCGGTGTCGATGCCGAGACGGCGGAACGCGGCGACGATGAAGTCGATGTCCTCTTGCGAGCTCTGCGCCCCGCTCACGCCGATGCCGCCGATCACCTGGCCGCCGACCCGGATGGGGAAGCCGCCGCCGAGGATCGTAAAGTCATCGAGCGCGTTCACCCCCATCATCGAGCGTGGGTCATTCTTGAACGCCTCGTAGAACACGTGCGTCGGGGTCTCGAAGCCGACCGCACTCCGGGCCTTGGTGATGGCGAGCCCGACGCTGCGCACGTGCGAGTTGTCGGAGCGGCGGAAGGCCTTCAGCACGCCACTCTCGTCGCACACGGCGATGACCGTGTTGCGACCGAGCTTCGCAGATTCCTTCGCCGTCTCAGCGATCAGCCGCTCGGCGAAGGCGATCGAGATCGTGGCGCGGGGTACGGTGGCCGCCGGCTTTGCGGCGCGCCGCTGGGCTGCACGGGCCATGTGGTTCCTCCCCTGTTTCCGAGCCCCGCGATCGACCGTGGCCGCCCCCTTTCGGGCGGCGGCGCACGGCATTAGCATGTCCGCGGCGCACTCTCATCCCAAGAAGGCCATGGCAGACCCAACCAAAGCAAGGCCGCAGGCGCAAGCAAGCACTCAGGTGAACAACGCCCGGTGCCGCGTCACTGAGTGGCGCCTTCCGCCCGGAGCCACCACCGGCTGGCACCGCCACGACTACGCCTACGTCGTGGTGCCGCTTACGACCGGGCGCCTGTTGATCAAGACCGCCACGGGTGAGAGCCTTGCCGAACTGGTGCAGGGCAGGGCCTACGACCGCCCTGCGGGGATCGAACACGAGGTGATCAACGCCAACGACTACGAGTTCGTGTTCATCGACATCGATCTCAAAGGCCACCGCGTCGCGGCGGACTGACGTGGGTTGGTGCGCCAGGCACCGCCTTTGCGTCGAGTCTTTTGTTGTCAGACGGCGCGCCGCTTGTGGCGTCGGGGTGCGCCAAGTTAGAGTACTTCCCGAGAACAGCGCCGCCGGCGCGTCTCATGGAGGCGAGCAATGACCAATAAGCTCTTGACCAACCTGATGGTGCTCGACGGAACGGGCAAGAAGCCCTATCCGGGCGAGGTGCTGGTGCAGGGCAACCGCATCAAGAAGGTGGCCAAGGGTAAGGGTGCGCTGGCGCGCGACGGCGTCGAGGTGATCGATGGCTGCGGCGCCACGCTGATGCCGGGCATGGTCAATTGCCACAGCCACGTCGGCTACTTCGATACCGCGACGCTGTGGCAGATGGGCGAACTGCCGCCGGAGGAGAGCACGCTGACGACGCTGCGCAACGCCAGGACCGTATTCGATCACGGCTTCACGGCGCTGGTCAGCGCGGCCTGCGCCAAGCCCCGGCTCGACGTGGTGGTGCGCAACGAGATCAATGCCGGGCGCGCCGTGGGCCCGCGGCTGCGTGCCTGCTCGCCTCAGATCATCGCCACGGCCGGTAACGGCGATGCGCGCCAGCTCCACATGCATCACCAGACCTTCGAGCTGATCGCCGATGGCCCGATCGAGATGCGCCGCACCGTGCGAACGATGATCCGCGAGGGCGTCGATCTCATCAAACTGTCGTTCTCGGGCGATGACATCGGCTCCTACCCGCACGGCTTGAGCGCGATGGTGACGATGTGCGAGGACGAGATCGCGGCGGGCTGCGAGGTGGCCCACTCGCGCGGCAAGTGGATCGCGGCGCACGCCCGCGCCTCGCAGGCGATCCGCTGGTGCATCAAGTACGGCATCCAGATCATCCACCACGCGACCCTTGCGGACGAGGGCACGCTCGATGCACTCGAGGCGGCCAAGGACAAGCACTGGGTGGTCCCCGCCATCGGCATCCTCTATGTCTGCGCCCACGAGGGCGAGGGGCAGGACATCGTCGGCAACAACGTCGCTCTCATCAACGCGATCGACCGGGAGATCGAGGTCGCCGGCAAGACGATGCGCGAGATGCGCAAGCGCGGCATTCGCGTCCTGCCGTTTGGCGACTATGGCTTCGCCATCAACCCCCACGGGGCGGACGCGCGCGAACTCGAGCACATGGTCAATCTGCTCGGCTTCACGCCGATGGAGACGCTGGTGGCCGCGACCAAGTTCGGCGGCGAGGCCTTCGCGCTCGGCGGACCGGTCGAGATCGGCGAGGTCAGGCCGGGCTACCTCGCCGATCTAATCCTGGTCGATGGCGATCCGTCGGCCGATGTCAGCTTGCTGCAGGACAAGGACAACATCCTCATGATCATGAAGGATGGCACAGTGTTCAAGTCGCCGGCGGAGGGGCGGCGCGCCCGGCGCGTGGTTGCCGCCGAGTAGTCAGACCCATACACCCCCAATTCGGGAGCGCGAGCGATGGCAAACAAACTCGTCACCAACGTGATGATCTTCGACGGAACGGGCAAGAAGCCTTACCTCGGCGAGGTCCTGGTTCAGGGCAATCGCATCAAGACGGTCGCCAAGGGCAAGGACCAGATCGCCCGCGATGGCGCCGAGGTGGTGGACGGCGGCGGGGCGACCCTGCTGCCCGGTTTCATCAACATCCACGCCCACACCACCTACCTCGACACCACGACACTCGCCTCGGTCGGCGACGTCCCGCCCGAGGAGGCGACGCTCCAGGCGATGCACAATGCCCGGCTAGTGCACGACTGCGGGTTCACCGCCGTGATCAGCGCTGCCGCATCGAAGCCCAGGCTCGATGTCGTGATCCGCAACGAGATCAACGCCGGGCGGATCCCGGGGCCGCGGATGAAGGCGTGCACGACCCAGTTCGTCACCACCTCGGGGCCGTGGGATGCGCGCCAGATGCACATGCATCATGAGTCGTTCTCGACCGTGATGGATGGCCCCGTCGAGGTGCGGCGCAAGACGCGCGAGATGATCCGCGAGGGCGTCGACATGGTGAAGATCGCGCTGAGCGGCGACAACTTCTCGGCGCAGCACTCGGATGAGCACAGCGTGACGTGGGCTGAGGACGAGATCGCCGCCTGCGTCGAGGTCGCGCACTCGCGGAACGTCAAAGTGTGCGCCCACGCCCGCAGCGACGAGTCGATCCGGCTCTGCATCAAGCACGGCATCGAGTTCATCCACCACGCCACCTACGCGAGCGAGAAGACCCTTGATCTCCTGGAGAAGCACAAGGACCGCTTCTGGGTCGCGCCGGCGCTCGGCGCTATCTATGCCACTCTGCACGAGGCTTCGGACTGGGGCATGGACAAGGAGTTCGCGCTCGCGCGCCACTTCGACCGCGAGATCGAAGTCGGCTGCCAGACCATGATGAAGATGTTCAAGCGCGGCATCAAAGTGCTGCCCTACGGCGACTACGGGGTGGCGTGGAACCCGCACGGCACCGACCATCGCGACCTCGAACACTTCATCAACCTGATCGGCTTCACGCCCGAGCAGACGCTGATGATGGCCACCAAGTGGGGCGGCGAGGCGTGGGCAAGCTGGGGCGGTGGGGTCGAGATGGGCCAGGTCAAGGCCGGCTTCCTGGCCGACATGGTCATGGTCGAGGGCGATCCGCTTGCCGACATTACGCTGTTCCAGGATCGCGACAATTTCCTGATGATCATGAAGGACGGCCAATACCACAAGGCGCCGCAAGCGCGTCGGGCGGCCGGCCGTAAGCGCGTCGCAGCGGAGTAACGGTACTTGGGTGACCCCCGCTTCGCCGGGGGTCGTCGTTGTGTTCGGGCGGCTCGTAGCCCCACCGCATGGGAGATGATGATGACCAACAAGCTACTGACGAACGTGATGATCTTCGACGGCACCGGCAAGAAGTCCTATCCGGGCGAGGTGCTGGTGCAAGGCAACCGGATCAAGAAGGTGGCCAAGGGAACCGACCAGATCGCCCGCAATGGTGCGGAGGTGGTCAACGGCGAGGGCGCCACGCTGATGCCGGGCCTGGTCAACCTCCACGGTCACCTCGGCTATGCCGATACGGCCACGCTCTCGGCGATCGGCGAGATCCCGCCCGAGGAGAACACCCTGATCACGATGTACAACGCGCGCAAGGCCATCGATAACGGCATTACTGCCGTTGTCAGCGGCGCGTCCTCGAAGCCGCGGATGGACATCGTCATCCGCAACGAGATCAACGCCGGCCGGATTCCCGGACCGCGGCTGCGGGCGGCGACGCCGCAGATCGTCACTACCGGCGGGCCGTGGGATCCGCGCCAGCTGCACATGCATCACACCTCCTTCGAGCTGATCGCCGACGGCCCCATCGAGATGCGGCGCGTCGTCCGCGAGATGATCCGCGAGGGCGTGGACATCGTGAAGCTCGCGCTCTCGGGCGATGGTTTCATCGACCACACGCCCGAAGGGACGATGACCTACTGCGAGGACGAAATCGCTGCCGCCTGCGAGGTGGCGCACTCCCGCGGCAAGCGGCTGGCCGGCCATGCGCGCAATGACACCGCGATCCGGGCCTGCATCGACCACGGCATCACGTTCATCTACCACGCGAGCGACGCCAGCGAGAAAACCCTCGACGCCCTCGAGAAGGTCAAGGACAAGCACTACGTCGTGCCCGCAATCGGCATCCTCTACGTCACGCTGAACGAGGCGGCGGAGTGGGGCATCTCCAAGGAGTGGGCGCTCTCCCACCGCTTCGACCGCGAGATCGAAAAGGCGTGCGCGACGATGAACAAGATGCTCAAGCGCGGCATCAGGGTCACGCCGTACGGCGACTATGGTTTCGCCTGGAACCCGCACGGCGCGGACAACCGCGACCTCGAGCACTTCGTGAACCTGCTCGGCCTCACCCCGGCGCAGACGCTGATGAGCGCCACGAAGTGGGGTGGCGAGGGGTGGGCCGGGTCCGATCCGGTCGAGTTCGGGTTGGTGAAGGAAGGCTTCCTGGCCGACCTGCTAATGGTGGACGGTGATCCGCTGGCCGACATCACGCTCATGCAGGATCGCGATAACTTCCTGATGATCATGAAGGATGGGCAGTACCACAAGGCGCCGGTACGCCGCCGCGCGGCGCAGCGCAAGCGGGCCGCGGCTGCCGCCGAGTAGCCCTTCGGAGTCCGGTTCTCCGGCAGGCGCCGCCCCTCTTGGCGGCGCTTCGCTTTTCGGGAGCCAGTGATAAACTAGCAGCTCGGCAGCGCGCGGAGGACGGCCATGGCCAGCACCCTGGTGACCAACGTCAGGATCTTCGATGGCTCGGGGCACAGGAGCTTCCCCGGCGAGGTCCTCGTCCAGGGCAACCGGATCAAGGCGGTGGCCAAGGGCGGCGAGGAGATCGGCCGCGAGGGGGTCGAGGTGATCGAGGGGCGCGGCGCCACGCTGATGCCCGGTCTGGTCAACTGCCACGGCCACCTGAGCTATCCCGATCTCGAGACGCTTAACGCCATCGGCGATCTGCCGCCTGAGGAGCACATGCTGATTTCGGTGCGCAATGCGCGCACGGTGCTCGAACACGGCCACACTGCTGTGGTCAGCGCCGCGGCCGCCAAGCCTCGGCTCGACATCGTGCTGCGCAACGAGATCGAGGCGGGCCGCGTACCGGGACCGCGGCTCCGCGCCTGCACCCCGCAGTTCAACGCCACCGGCGGACCCTGGGACCCGCGCCAGCTTCACATGCACCACTCCTCGTTCGAGATCATCGCCGACGGGCCGATCGAGTTCCGGCGCAAGGTTCGCGAGATGATCCGCGAGGGCGTCGATGTCGTGAAGCTCTCGATTTCGGGCGACAACATGTCGGCACCCTTCGCGGACGAGGACTCCACGACCATGGCGGAGGACGAGATCGCGGCCGCCTGCGAGGTCGCGCATTCGCGCGGCAAGGCGCTGGCATCCCACGCGCGGAGCGACAGCTCCATTGCTCTCTCGGTGAAGTACGGCATCCAGTTCATCCACCACGCCACCCACCCGAGCGAGCGCACGCTCGACCTCCTGGAGCGGCACAAGACGAGGCATAGCGTATGCCCGGCGCTCGGCATCACGTATGTCATGCTGAACGAGGCGGCGGACTGGGGGCTCTCGCGCGAGTGGGCGCTCAAGAATCGGCTCGACGGCGAGCTCGAGGCGGCCTGCGAGACCGCGCGCAAGATGGTCAAGCGCGGGATCAAGGTCATGCCGTTCGGCGACTACGGCGTGGCGTGGAATCCGCACGGCGCCGACAATCGCGACCTCGAGTACTTCGTCAACCTGGTCGGCTTCAGCCCCGCCGAGACGCTCACGATGGCGACGAAGTGGGGCGGGGAAGCGTTCGCGCTCGGCGGCACGCCGGAACTCGGCCAGATTCGACCGGGCTTCCTGGCCGACCTGTTGCTGATCGACGGCGATCCCCTCGCCGACATCACGCTGCTGCAGGATCGCCAGAATTTCCTCATGATCATGAAGAATGGGGAGCTGTACAAGGCTCCGGCTGCGGGCCGGCGTGGCGAGCGCCGGCGCGTCGCGGCGGAGTAGGGCAGCTCGTCGGCGCGCTTGCCCGGCGCAACCGCGATGACCAAGGTCTCGGTGGCCGTTGACTTCGATGCACCCCCCCGCGAGGTGTGGGAGATCATCGGTGACTTCAACGCGCTGCCGCGCTGGCACCCGGGGATCGCCGGGAGCCGCATTGAGTACGGCGAGGAGGGGACCCAGCGCGTGCTCAAGTCGCCCGACGGCAGCGAGTTCATCGAGCGCTTTGTCGGCGCGAACT